>CAKZNE010000301.1 GCA_937129395.1 uncultured Cryomorphaceae bacterium
TGCATATTTCTGCCTCTGTATTGGTAACTAATTATCAATTGACAAAGTAAAAAACTGTATAGAATCGAATTGTGGCTTGGCCATGGTCACAAAAAGTAACGGAGCTCGCCACTTAAACCACTATTCCTATTGGCCTCGAAAAGGGTTCTCTGAAAAACCGAAAACAATACTGATAAAAAATATTAATCCCTATAATTCAAATGACACCAGCCTCCATAATTTCTTTATTGATGTAGCTAGATTTCATGCCAAGGAAATAAGTGAATCGCCTTATTTTTAGAATCTCCTGAGAGTTTTAGATATTTAATATAAAATGCAATATTTGGAAAATCGTTAGCGAAAAAAAGACGAACCAGAAACCATATCCAAAAAGAAAGAATGGCAGGAAAATTAGTCGATACCATGAGGTACTTTTTCAAAAAAAGACCAGTTGACCAAAAGGACAATTATTCTTTTATTTCTACAGATTTTGGTGAAATTCGAATTTTTGATAATAGGGCCGATAAGCCAGTTATTATCTCAGTTCCTGATGGACCAAATGTAATCGAACATCATGAACATCTTATTAAGGAACTGTCTAAAGACTATAGGGTAATCTGTTTTGAATATAATGGGCTTGGAAAATCCTATCCCAATTCAAAGTTTGATTATTCCTTTTCTCATGCCTCTCAATTGCTTTTCAACATTATGGATATTCTAAAAATTGAAAAGGCCGTGCTTAGTTTTTCCTGTTCCAATGGGTTTTATGCCATTAAAGCAGCGGAATTATTTCCTCAACGGATAGTGCATTTATTCCTTTCCCAAACACCTTCGCTTAAGTCGATGGTAAATTGGACTAGTGGCAGTATTCCAAATATTTTGCAATTCCCATTTATTGGACAAATTGTCAATTGGTTTTCTGAAAAGAAACTTGCCAAAATCTGGTACAAATATGCCCTACCTCTGGATTCTGACAATTCAATGTTTGTAGAAAAAGCAGTGCATTCATTAGAAAATGGTGGTTGTTTCTGTTTATCATCCTTGGTTCAGGGGATGAAAAAAGAGGCTTATTCGAATTTAAAAGTGTTAGATGTTCCATCCACTATAGTTTGGGGTACAAAGGATTATACTCATCGTAATACGGAAAGAAAATCAATCCTTGAACATCTGCCCAATTCGGAAATTATTGAATTTGAAAATTGTGGACATTTTCCAGAGCTTGAGGATAGCAAGCGCTATGTTGAGCTTGTAAAGCAACGGTTTCCCTAATTGCTTAAGGGGAGAAACCTCCTGTACAAGAATGAATTAAGAAGAAGTGTCAGCTGGTTTTATTAAAATTTTATTACGATCAATACCTCAGTAATAAATCCAATAATTGGGAGGAGATATGGAAGAGATTATTAAATACGGTATTGTTGGCCATAGTAAAGGAAATTTCGATTTAGAGGTTGCCACTACATTCTTAAGACGACAGTTTGAAAAAATTAAAAACGAACATCTCAATAATAGTATAGAAATAGTGAGTGGCTATACAAATCTTGGTATTCCTAAAATCGCCTATGAATTAGCTGAAGAATTTGGTTTTATAACTGTTGGCTTTTCAGCAAAACAAGCGCTTGAAATAAAATCTGGGGTTTATCCTGTGAAAAAAGTGATTTTAAAAGGAAGTAAATTCGGGGATGAATCGGAAGATTTTGTTCAATATATAGATCGTTTGATTCGGATTGGTGGAGGGATACAAAGTAGGAAGGAAACGGAAATGTTTAAAAATTTGCATGGAACAAAAGCTTCGAAAATGCTTTTAACAGAATTTGAAGTTTAACAAAATGGAAAAAATGGATCCTATAATTGCAGTTAAGGACGTGGAATCCAGCTCTAAATGGTATCAATCATTATTGGGCTGCAAAAGCAAACATGGCGGGCAGGAGTTCGACGTTTTGGTTTCGGAAAAAGATGAAGTTTTAATTTGTCTCCATAAATGGGGCGAACATGAACATCCAACTTTGAGCGATCCAGATTTGGGAATTGGAAATGGTTTGATCCTTTACTTTAGAACAGAGAATATGAATCAGGTTCACCAAAATGCGAAAGACATGAATTGTATAATTGAAGATGAGCTTGGTAAAAACCCAAACTCTGGCAAATTGGAATTTTCCTTAAGAGACCTGGATGGGTATTATTTAACTATTTCAGAATATCATAAATTTTAGGATTCCTTTTTTTGAAAGTAAAAAACTTAGTCTTAACAAATCCAATATAGAGCGATTTAGGATCGTCACAATCTCCATCAACGATTTGAAGACCGTGAAAATAAATTGCTAAATTCACCAAACATATACCCCAATTAAAAAATGATCATAGTCCCAAAACCCTTGTTTTCATTGTTAGTCCCTTTGTTTTTCATCAGCTCGAGTTGTATTGGACAAGAGAATCAAACTGAGGGGATAAAAAACTTAGTAGAAAAATTAAATTCCGTAGAAAATTACCGAAAAATTGATGGGCTCTTAATTTCCCAACACGGTGAAATTATTATGGAGGAATATTTTAACGGCTTTACTCAAGATGATCCTCATCAAACAAGATCCTCCTTCAAAACCATAACAAGTTTACTGGCAGGAATTGCAGTAGATCAGGGTCTTTTTACCGTAAACGACTCGATAAAAGATTATATCCCGGAATGGAAAAATGACGCTAGGGGAAATATTCAAATAAAGGATCTTTTGGAAATGAGATCTGGTTTGGCTTGCGAAAACTTCTTTGAAGTTGGTCCAGACTGTGAAAATGAAATGTACAACACAAAAGATTGGTTGGGCTATATAATGGACATTCCAAAACGCTATGAGCCAGGCAAAAACTGGGAATATTCATCCATGGAACCTGATTTAGTAGGAATTATTATTTATAGAACCAGTAAATTAAGCCTAATGGATTTTGCAGATAAATACCTTTTTGGTCCACTGGGAATTGAAGTTTGCCAATGGGAAATTACTCCAGACGGAAGAGGTTATGCAGCAGGATCTTCTCGAATGAAACCGGATGATTTACTGAAGATCACCCAGATGGTTTTGGATGAAGGAAAATGGAAGGGAAAACAGATAGTGAGCAAGAAGTGGATTGAAGAGTCCACAAATTGTCATATCGATTTAGGCATGTCATTTTTGGATTGGTCTGGAATAAAAAACCCAACTATCCACAACACAAATTATGGATATTTCTGGTACAGTGAGCTTCTGGAATATGGCGATTTTAAGACGGAAGTAACTTTCGCATCGGGCAATGGTGGCCAATATATGATGATACTTAAAGAGTATGATGTTGCCATTGTTTTTACAGGAAGCAATTATGGAAACTGGAAAAGTAAACTCCCTTTTGAAATTATTGTAAAGTATTTTGAACCGATTATTGAAGAAGGTAAAAAGTAAAATTTCAAATTCATTTTTAAACAATTTCTGCATTTTGAATCCTAAGAATTGTATTTAAAATTAGAAAAAACTCAAATATGAAAAATTACTGCCTACTTATTATTACAATCGCTTTATTCGGATCATGTAAACTAAAGCCGGACTCCAATAATGCAAGCGAAAATTCCCTCCAAAATTCCATTCCTGTAAATAAAAGCTATTTTATTACTGATAATATTATTGGAGAAATAATCGAGGAAATGGTGGATTTAAGAGGGAAACAAACTCTATGTTATTTAATAAAATCTAAATCCCAAGCAAGTGAGCACAAAATGGGACCCTGGTGCCCTAGGCATATTGAGGACGGAAAAGAAAAAGCCGGAATTTGGTTTGATGATGGAAAAGTTTACGACGTTTCGGGTCATTTTATTGCCGAATTAAATGAATTTTATGAGGATGAGAAATGGAAAATTTACAATGAGGATGGCTCAATTAATGTTACCGATAGCAAAGAAGCATGCTTAGGAGCAGCCAAGCCCGATGTGGAAGAAGAATACAAAAATCATTGTGTAGAATGCCTTCCCTCCTATTTTGAAAATCAGATAAGCACCTTTGTTATTCCTGTTAATCCTATTTACCAAAAATCCTCGCAACGTTTTGGTAGAGGGGGAATTGGACTCGCATTTAATGGAGTAAAATTTGACCCTCCTGCTCCAACCCACGCCATTTTAGCGGCTCATACGATTGCCCCTTTAGACGATCACGGCGGACATGTAAATCCACATGGAGGCTACCACTACCACGCCGTAACTGGTTCTACAAAGGAAATTGAACAAAAAGACAATCACGCCCCTATGATTGGCTATGCTATTGATGGTTTTGGAATTTATGCTCTTTTGGATAAAAAGGGAAACAAACCTGAAGAATTAGATGAATGTGGTGGGCATAGTGACGAAGAAAGAGGCTACCATTATCACGCGGGAGCACCTGGAGACAATCAAATTATTAAATGTTTACATGGTTAGCCTGGTTATATAAAGCTTAAAGAATAAAACAGTAAATCAAGACCTAAAAATATTGATTTCTAAAAATTTATTAGGAATGGAATTGGTTTAGGCTACCATTCTTGCCTAATTAGAACCCTATTATTTTATGGAAAAAAGAGGAAACATTGAAATTATTGAACTTAATGACCAACTTAGAATTTCATTTCCTTGGTCCTCCTTCGTGGCCTATTTTATTTTGTTTTTTGCATTAATCACCAATATCGGAATGCTCTATGGGGTTTTTAATATTCCGATCTCAGATGGTTCAAAATGGATTTTATATCTGATGTATTTCCCATTTTTGGTGTTTCTCTATTATTCTTTAGCCAATTTGCTGAATAAAACACATTTAATAGTTAAAGACTCCAAGCTAAAAATTAGGATGGGGCCTCTACCCTGGCCAGGAAGTAAAAGTTTTAACCTAGATGAATTAAGCCAATTCTATATCCTTCAAAAAACTTCTTCAAGCAGAAATGCCGGGCGTAGAACTATAACTATTAGCTACCAAGTCCATGTGGTTCTATCGAATGGAAAACATAAAAAAGTCCTTGATGGATTAGCTATTCCAGACCTCGAAACCGCAAAATTTATTGAGGAAAAGCTTGAAAATTATTTGGGAATAGAAAACCGAAGTGTTGAAGGCGAGTATAAAGGAGACCCAAATAGGAGGTTTTTATCTACTGGTTTATGAGTGTATCGGTTTATTATAATCATGACAATGAATATTCAGGATAAAGTGAAAAACTAAAAGTAAATAATTACCGTTTTGGGATTATCCGAATCATGGTCCATTCATTCTGTCCCGTAATTTTCACTAAAATGATCAAACAAGTTTTTGCAACCACCCTACTGATGGTTTTATGTTTTGCTTGCAACAGAAATACGGATCTTGACAAATATGAAATTGTGGACCAAACCAAATATAGACCTGCAAACGAAAATCCCTCAGACTACCTGGATTTATCTGTTAGTGAAATACAGCATTACTATAATAATCAAAAAATAAAAGAATTTGAAAAAGCCCTAAAAAGCCTAAACCTTTCCTCATTTAGGGAAATAGAACACGATACGACTGCCTTCCGGCTTATTATTGATTCTCACTGGTCAAACGACTGGTCCGGAGCTTGTCTTTCCCTTGAGATCTATAATACATCAGCGGTTTTGGTTAAAACCGCAAAATTGACCTACAATTCCGTAGATAATAAAAAACAAATTATTCCTTTTATCAAAAATGATGCTCGAACCGTAGATTTCGACAATTTTGTAGTCTTAGATACTGCGCTTTTGGATGGCCGTTTTTGGAATTCTTTCTCCTTTGAAAAAAATGAAGGATCCATTTCTTACGACAATAGGGTTTATTTTATTGAAGCACGTTTTAAAAATAAATACAAGTTACTAATTCGAGAATTTGAAGACTCCCCGACTAAAAACATTTTAATCCCTTTTCTAAAGGCCACAAATTATAGTGATAGCCTACTTTCCAAATTATTCGCCGATCAAATTAATGGAACAGATTCCCTTTGGGATTAGATAGTATTCTTTAGATAAAATCCCAATCCTAAACAATTCATCCCTATTTTAGCTTTATGGCTATACCAGAAATACCTGATTTAATCCATTACGCCATTCCTTTTTTTGTGCTTACCGTGGTTTTGGAAATCATCCTTACCGTAAAGGTAAAAATGGAGGATTACCAATTTAAAGATGCAGGCACCTCAATAGTTATGGGGCTAGGAAATGTGGCTTTTGGCTTTGTAACCAAAGGAATAACCCTGGCCGTATTCTATTTCTTTTACCAACTTTTTCACCCTTTCGAAATTCCTTTCACTTGGTGGGCCTGGCTACTAATTGTTTTTGCAGAAGACTTCTGTTATTATTGGTTTCATAGAATCAGCCACGAAAGCCGACTTTTTTGGGCAAGCCATATCGTCCACCATTCTTCCAAACAATACAACTTAAGCACAGCATTAAGGCAAACA
>CAKZNE010000302.1 GCA_937129395.1 uncultured Cryomorphaceae bacterium
ATTCGGTGAAGTGATAAATAGAAGCCTGCGACTTTGACTGAACATATTTATCCCAGAGCTTATATTCACTTGAAGAAATTTCTCTCACCTCAAAAGGCTCAGCTTGCGCATTACTATGAGACAAATCTGAAAACAGTGCCGGCTTTTTAGACTCTACTTCGGGTGGTTGATATTGACCTAGAAATTGCCTAGCATAGCTTGATAAACTTTCTATGTATCGTCTTTGCCCTTCAACATATATAGTATCAAAAGCCAGTGAGCTCTTACCAGATCCTGAAGGCCCTGTAATAACAGTAATCGTATTCTTTGGTATCTTTAAAGAAACGCTTTTCAAATTATGGACTTTTGCTTTGTAGATATCTATATATTTATTATTACTCATTTGAAATTTTCCTATGCACTTTAATTGCTTCTTTTAACATATAAAAACATCCACTAAAATCGGCCATGCCTTTTCCATATAAATCAAATGCCGTGCCGTGATCCACACTCATTCTTAGAAAAGGAAGGCCTAGGGTTATATTTAGTCCAATAGTTTTATATCTATCTTTAAACTGGGGAAGGCCCTGATCGTGGAACATATATACTTTAAGTTGGCGTCTTGTGCGATTAGTATAAAAATGAAGTGTGTCACCACTGAATGGCCCTCTAACGTCTACTCCCTTCACCTGCTTAAGAGCTGGTAGAATAACCTTATCTTCGGTTCCTAGTAGACCATCTTCTCCACAGTGTGGATTTATTCCTGCTACTATAACTTCACTGATCGAATTAAAGTACTTCTTAAATCCACTTAGAGATATTTCTATTTTATCGTTGGCCCTAACAACGATGTTTTTGTCAGCTCTAGGTACCAAATCAGAATTTGGAAATTCCTTGGAGCCTGTTCTTTTTTTACCCAATGACACAACAGAACCTGATACCAACGATTTACCCTATCCAATAAATGATAAGGAAGGAGGATTGTATTTGAATAATCCTTCAAACTACAAGGAAGAAGTTACTTACGACCCCGTTTCCGGACAATACACGGTGACCCAAAAAATTGGGAATATAGTTGTAAAACCTCCAATGTTGATGTCCCCAGAAGAATACCAGCAATATGTTGCTGATAAGCAGGTGGATGGTTATTGGAAAGAAAAAACACAAAGTGCCGAAGCCGCCGCTGCAGAAGGTAGAGATGCCGAAAGTTCACTAATTCCACAAATTCGGATTAACAGTGAGACTTTTGAAAAAATATTTGGATCCAATGTCATTGATATTAGGCCGCAAGGTTATGCCGAATTGAGCTTTGGTGGCCGTTATCAAAAAATTGATAACCCTATTGTACCTGAAAACAACCGTTCCAACTTCAATTTTGATTTTGACCAACGTATTCAAATGAATGTTACGGGAAATATCGGAACCAAGGTAAGTGTTGGGATGAACTATGATACTGAAGCGACTTTTGCCTTTGAAAATCAAACAAAATTAGAATGGGAAGGAGAAGAAGATGATATCATTAAAAAACTGGAATTAGGAAATGTAAGCTTGCCTCTAAATAGTACTTTAATTAGTGGTGCTCAAAGTTTGTTTGGTGTTAAAGGTCAGTTTCAG
The DNA here is from genome assembly GCA_937129395.1 of uncultured Cryomorphaceae bacterium. GTDB lineage: Bacteria > Bacteroidota > Bacteroidia > Flavobacteriales > Schleiferiaceae > CAKZNE01. The sequence goes on from CAKZNE010000302.1 coordinate 1,594, forward strand.
TTTGGTAAATTGACTGTTACCGGAGTGTTTTCAGAACAAAGAAGTCAAACATCCTCTATTAATGTACAAGGAGGAGCAACCACAACCGAATTTGAAATTTGGGGAGATAACTACGAGGCCAATAAACACTTTTTCCTTTCCCACTATTTTCGAGATAATTACGAAAAATTTCTATCCAATCCACCTTTGATAATTTCCCCTGTTCAAATCACAAAAGTGGAGGTTTGGGTTACAAACACTCGTCAAGAGACTCAAGAAACAAGAAATATTGTCGCCCTTCAGGATTTAGGAGAAGCAAATAATAGTGGAGCTTACAGAAATTCGAACGCTCAACTTCAAGGTCCAGATATTTTTGGCCGATTTTTTCCAAACAGAGGTTTCCCAGATAATAGAAACAATGCTTTGGATCCTGATGTATTGGAAAAAAATTACCCTCAAATTAGAGATGTATCCCAAGTTAATAGTGTTTTAAATGGAGCGGGTTTTGAAGAGGCCGTGGAATTTATTGAATTATCAAATGCCCGAAAGTTAAAAGCTACAGAATTTACCTTCCACAAACAATTGGGATATGTTTCATTGAGCTCTGCTTTAAACCAAGATGAAGTCGTAGCCGTAGCCTACCAATTTACGGCTGGCGGTAAAACCTACCAAGTAGGTGAGTTTTCAACCGATGGGATTACTACACCGCAAACATTGGTGTTAAAAATGCTGAAGAGCACCATCCTCAACGTTAAAATTCCAATGTGGGATTTGATGATGAAAAACATTTATTCATTAAACGCCTTCCAAGTAAATCAAGAAGATTTTAGGTTGGAAATTCTATATAGGGATGACGAAAGTGGAACACCCATACCATATTTACCTGAAGGAAATTTAAATAGCCAACTGCTACTACGAGTAATGGACCTTGACAGGGTGAATGCCAATAACGACCCGCAGCCAGATGGTTTCTTTGACTTTGTTTTTGATCAGAATACCAATGCGCCAATTACAATTAATCCCCAAAATGGAAGGATAATTTTCCCTGTTCTTGAGCCATTTGGATCCCACCTTTCCAGGGAATTGAATACGGAGGAATTACGAGAAAAATATGTCTATCAGCAACTCTATGATTCTACACGGTTTGTTGCTCAAAACGAGACCCAACTCAATAAATTTCTTTTGCGAGGTCAGTATAAATCGGCATCGGGAAGTGAGATTTCATTAAATGCATTTAATATTCCTAGAGGTTCCGTTACTGTGTCTGCCGGTGGTGGACAATTAATAGAAAATGTGGATTATACTGTTGATTATAACCTGGGAAGGGTGAAGATTATTAATGATGGTATTTTATCATCTGGATTGCCCATTAAGGTGGATTTTGAAAATAATTCTCTTTTTAATTTCCAGACCAAAACATTTATGGGTGTAAATGCGGATTATAAGTTCAACGAAAATTTGAATATTGGAGGAACTGTATTAAATCTAACCGAAAGGCCCCTAACTCAAAAAGTAAATATTGGTAGCGAACCTATCTCTAATACAATCTTTGGGGTAAATGGAACTTTCACCAAAAACGCACCCTATTTAACAAGATATGTAGATGCCATTCCTTTTATTGAAACCAAAGCCGCTTCCAATCTTACCGTTCAGGGGGAGTACGCACAATTGGTTCCAGGTTCACCAAATGGAATTAAAATTGACGGAGAAGAAACAACTTATTTGGACGATTTTGAAAGCAGCCAAACCAGCATCGATATTCGAAATCCAAGGAGTTGGACAATGGCAAGTACACCTGCTGGTCAACCAGATTTGTTCCCTGAAGGTTCCATTAAAGGAATTGAATATGGCTTTAACAGGGCCCGTCTTGCTTGGTATAATGTTGATCCATTATTTTACGGAAGCGATTCTAGAACTCCAGACAATATCAAAAGCGATCCTAACCTTCAGTCCGAACATTATACAAGACAGGTATGGTCCAAAGAGGTTTTTCCAAACCTTCAATTGGATGCGTCACAGGTAAAGACATTAGCGATTTTAGATTTAGCTTATTATCCTGAAGAAAAGGGACCCTATAATTATGATGTAGAAGGGGAACCGGGAATGTCTGCAGGAATCGATGGATCCACAGGGGCACTTCTTGATCCAAAATCGAGATGGGGTGGAATTATGAGGGATTTGTCTACCACTAATTTTGAACAGCAAAATATTGAGTTTATCCAATTCTGGGTGATGGATCCCTTTTTAGAAAACCCGAATGCAGAAGGCGGAGATTTGTATTTTAATATTGGAAATGTAAGTGAGGATATTTTAAAGGATGGAAAACAAGCCATCGAAAATGGAATTCCGATTGACGGAGATCCAACCAAATTGGATAGCACAGCCTGGGGATTAACTCCAAAAACAAGGCCTCCAGTTATTGCTTTTGAAAATGACGCAACGGTTAGAACCGCACAAGATGTTGGTTTTGATCTACTAAACGATGCCCAAGAAAGAGCCTTTAGTTTTAATGGTAACCCAACCTACTTGGAAAGAATAGCCGCAGCATTTGGCCAAGCTTCTTTGGCTTATCAAACTGCAGTTGGAGATCCAGCTAGCGATAATTTTAGTTATTATAGAAGTGATGCATTGGATGCGGATGGTGCAGATATTCGACAACGGTATAAGAACTTTAACAACCAGGAAGGGAATAGTAATACGGTACAGGTAAATGGGGTTTCAGCTTTTGCAACCAACAATCCAGATATAGAAGATGTAAATGGTGACCAAACTTTAAGTAACACTGAAGCTTATTATCAATATAAAGTAAGCATGACCCCGGAGGCTTTACGCCAGGTGGGAAGAAATTACATTACGGATATTAGAGACAGTATTTCAACAGAACAATTGCCAAACCAAAAGACCTTAAAAACTCGCTGGATTCAGTTTAAAATTCCAGTATTTGAGCCAGAAAAAAAGGTAGGACCAATTAGTGATTTTAGATCCATTCGATTTATGAGAATGTTTCTGAAAGATTTTGAAAATCCAGTTGTAATGCGTTTTGCGAGATTGGAATTAATCCGAGGAGAATGGAGGAGATATGCTTTTAATCTCGACGTATTAGGAGGAGCATTAGTGGAGGACGATCCGAATGAAACTCAATTTGAAGTAAATGCAGTAAATATTGAGCAAAACGGATCAAGAATTCCAATTAATTATGTGCTTCCTCCAGGAATTGACCGTCAAATTTTATTTGGAACGGCTAGCTCTCAACAGCAAAATGAACAAGCCCTTTCTTTAAGAGTTTGTGGATTAAAAGATGGTGCTGCAAGAGCTGTTTTCAGAAATATCAATTTTGATATGAGAACCTATAAAAGGTTAAAAATGTTTACCCATGCCGAAGGTGGAGAAGTGAATGGGCAAAACATGAAGGATGGTGATATATCTGTGTTTATTAGAATTGGAGCGGATTATGCCCAAAACTTTTATGAATATGAAATCCCCCTAAAAGTAACTGAATGGGGCGCTACTTTGCCTTCGGATATTTGGCCAACAGAAAATGAAATCGACCTTGAGTTGAATGCTCTTAAGGAGGTTAAATTACAAAGAGATCGAGAATACAGAAATTCAGGATTGCCAAACACCGAGAAATTCACCCTAGCAAAAGGAAAAGCAAATATTTCTGTTGTAGGATCTCCGAATCTTGGAAATGTGAGAACCATTCTTATTGGAATTCGAAATCCTAAAAAAAGACTGATTTCGGATATTGCAGATGATGGCATGGAAAAATGCGCCGAGGTGTGGGTCAATGAATTGAGGTTAACCGAATTTGACCAACGGGGTGGATGGGCAGCCAATGCAAGGGTAGCGGCACAATTAGCTGATTTTGCAAATGTTCAGGTAAGCGGTAGAACAAGCAGCGTCGGATTTGGAAGTATCGACCAATCTGTTTCAGAAAGAAATAAGGAGCAAACTTTTGCTTACGACCTTCAAAGTAGTTTTCAGTTAGGAATGTTTTTCCCAAAAGATTTGGGTTTAAGAATCCCGATGTTTGTGAGCAATAGTGAAGAATGGAGCAATCCTCAATTTAGTCCTTTAAGTCCGGATATTGAGTTTAATGATGCCATTAATAATTTAGAAACTCAGGAGGAAAAGGATGATTTAAAAAGAAAATCTCAGGACTATACCAAAAGGAGGTCCATGAATTTCACCAATGTAAGAAAAGAGAGAAGTGGAGGAAAAGGCAATACTGCAATTAGGCCCTATGATATTGAAAATTTCAGCGCCAGTTATGCTTTTAATGAAACTTTTAGAAGAGATATCAATACCAAAAATGACACGAGGAGAACCTATATTGGCAGTTTAAACTATTCCTACGCACCAAAACCAAAACCTGTAGAACCCTTTAAAAAGGTGAAGTTCCTTCAATCCAAACACCTTTCCTTAATACGAGATTTTAACTTTTATTATTATCCCAAAAATGTAACAGTAATTGGAACATTAGACAGATCTACCCATCAATTACAAATGAGAAATTTACAAAGTGAGGTAAATTTCCCAATGCCAGTTACCTATAATAATAACTTCTCCTTTAATAGACAATACAGTGTTTTATTTGACCTTACAAAAAGCTTAAGATTTGATTTTAAGGCAAGAATGAATGCCAGAGTGGATGAGCTCATTGATAATGACTCAGTTTCTTTTACGGATCAAGAAAAGAGAGATGAAATTAGGAGCAATCTCGAGAATTTCGGGAGACCTACCAATTACCACCAAACCATCAATTTAAACTGGCAAGTGCCAATTAATAAATTGCCTTATATGGCATTTGCCAATGTTACGGCCACTTATACAGGTGATTATGATTGGAATGCAAATTCACTTACCTCACAAAATTTGGCCAAAGATGATAGTTTGAATTTTGGAAATACTGTGCAGAATAATGCGCAATTCCAATTGAATACCAATCTTAATATGATGGCCTTTTACAATCAAATACCCTATTTGAAAAAGATCAACCAAAGTGGAAAAGCAAGATCGAGAAGAAAGGGACGAGCAGGAAGACCAGCGCGAAATGCAGCTAAAGACTCTGAGGAAGAAGAGGAAAAACCATCTGTGTTTTCTAAAATATTAAAGGAGACTTCCAAAACTCTAATGATGATTAAAAACATTACCGGGAACTACAGCAGAAATGATGGTACCCTTTTACCAGGTTTCCTTCCTCAGGCGAATATTTTCGGATTGGATAATAGTATGACTAATGCCCCAGGTCTAGGTTTTACTCTGGGAGATCAGGCAGATATAAGAGGAATGGCCGGGGATAATGATTGGCTTACAACTTCAACCGCCCTCAATAACCAGTTTACAAAAACTGAAAGTGAGAATATGACTTTCAGACTTACAGCCGAACCAATAAATAGCTTTAGGATTGTGCTTACGGCTAATAAAACTACATCCTCAAATACAACGGAGTTTTACAGGTTCGATCCTGATTTTGGTGAAAACGGAGATTTTACCAGTCAAAACAGATTTTCAACATCAAATTATACCATTAGTTATTATACCATGAGGACTGCTTTTGAAAGCACTGATGGTCCCAATTACGATTCGGAAGCTTATTCTCAATTTTTAGAAAATCGTTTGATAGTGTCTAAGCAATTAGCAGACGCCTATGCATTAGACCCAGAATTTGGTAATAATTATTCTGCCGAATTGCAAGGAAATCCAGATTCCTCAGATTACGGCTACCGATACTTCAGTCAATCTTCTCAGGATGTTGTTATTCCAGCTTTTTTAGCAGCCTATTCCGGTACAGATATTAATAAATTCGGCACCAATATATATAGAGATTTACCCATCCCAAACTGGCAAATTACCTATGACGGTTTATCTAAAATTGCTTGGGTTAAGAAATTCTTAAATAGCCTGGTATTAACACATTCGTATAGATCTACTTATACCATAAATAATCAAACAACGAATTTGCTAAGAGACCAACAACTGGACGAATATCCAGATAGAGCACCCTTAAATAATAATGGAGATCTATTGTCGCAAAATCAGATAGGGGCCATTGTTTTGTCTGAACAATTTGCACCATTTGTTGGAATAAACCTTAAATTAAAAAACAGTACTACCCTTAGATTAGATTATAAAAAGAGTAGAAATTTAACCTTGAGCTTAACAAATAATCAGATAACAGAAACAAAATCTTCTGGTTGGGTAATAGGAACAGGGTATATATTTAAGAATGTAAAACTTAAGTTTATTAGTCTTGGGTCTAGGAAAACAAACCCCGTTTCCAATTTGGAATTAAAACTCGATTTATCCATTTTAGATAATGTTACGGTAATTCGAAGAATTGTTGAACAAATCAATCAAGCTACAGCTGGACAAAGAATCACAACCTTAAAGTTTTCGGCAGATTACAGGATAAGCAAAAGGGTGAACACCAAGTTGTTTTACGATATGAACCTTTCTAAGTTTCGTACCTCAAACGCTTACCCAATTAGCACGCATCAATTTGGAATCAGTTTTAGATTGAATCTAGGTCAATAAGCTTTTTCACTTTTAACAAATAAGATTACATTTGTCGAAATATTTCTAAGCAATGAATTTTCCAGAGAATTTAAAGTACACTAAAGACCACGAATGGGTTAGTATTGATGGTGATATCGCAACAGTTGGTGTTACCGATTTTGCCCAAAGCGAATTAGGGGATATCGTATTTGTTGAAATTGAAACTGAAGGTGAAGAATTGGATATTGAAGAAGTTTTCGGTTCAGTAGAAGCAGTGAAAACAGTTTCGGATCTATTTATGCCTCTTAGCGGAGAAATTATAGAATTTAATACAACTATCGAGGCCTCACCTGAATTGGTAAATACAGACCCTTATGGTGAAGGATGGATGATTAAAATTAAGGTTTCTGATGCGTCTCAATTGGATGGTTTGATGGATGTGGCAAGCTATAGAGATTCTGTAGGAGCTTAAATTTTTATAAGTTAAAACTTGTTGAATAAAATTTCATTTGCCCCAGCTTTAGTCTGGGGTATTTTTGTTTGTACCATGATGTTATTGCCCTCAGAAAATCTTCCTGATGAAGTTTTTGATGCCAATGATAAAATTTTGCATGCCCTAAGTTTTGGACTCCTCTATTTCTTAATTTTTCAAGCTTGGTTCCGATTCGGAAAATCGAAAGTCACCAAATCTATAAGACTAAAAATTCTTTTATTCTGCATTGTTCTTGGTGGACTTATAGAATTGTTGCAGGCCTATATCGTTAGTGGTAGATCTGGAGATTGGTATGATTTCATTGCGGATCTTTTGGGCGCAGTTTTAGTTTATTTCCTTTTCGGGAACAAAAAAAATAAATAAGTTCAAGATTTGTTTCATGTTGATTCTCGGCATGTTTTTTGTTAAAATCTAGAAAGATTAAATTTTCATTTTCGCGCGATTTTTTTGTTTTAATCAATAGCTTTTTGGAGGGTTCGTTTGAGCTTCATCCATAGGGATATTATTGCCTCCTTTTGAATTTTCAGTATGGAATACGGAAATATATATTGAAAGGAATTGATATAAATTTTAAAACCAATAATCATGTTGTCGAAAAAAAATTCACAGGCAGAGCTAGAAAGTAAAAGACCCATTTTTTTTCTATTAGGAACTGCCATCACTCTATTGGCTCTCATTTTTGCTTTTCAATACAAAACGGAAACCGAATTAATTTTTGATAACGTAAACCAGTCTCCCGAGGTAGAAACGGTGAGTATATTTCCACCTATTACACATCAAAACCCACCGAAGCCCAAACTAAAAACCAAAGCCAATCCAGACATTTTATTGGAGCTGGATTTGTTGTCAAATGATTTTGAGCCCTCAAAAATAATCGACTTAGATCTTAGTGGGTTGGAAGACTTGGAATCTCAACTTATTGAAGTTGGAGTGGAGTACACAGATGTAGTAGAGGTAGTTGACATCTATGGGGCAGATAAAATTGCGGTTCCTTTCCCCTGCGCCAAACTTTTAGACAAGGGCGAAAGAATTGATTGTTTGAACGATTGGATGGCGAAGCAAATAGGCAAGAATATTAAATATCCACAAGACGAATTTAGAAATAGAAACCAAGGGATGGTATTTATCTCATTTGAGGTTTCTGAAAAAGGTGAATTCTCTAATGTTTCTGTTTTAAAAGGAGTTAGTTACGGATTAGATGAAGAAGCAAAAAGAGTAATTTCAGAAATCCCACAAATTTCACCAGCAATAAAAAACGGTAGGCCAGCAAAAATGAAAATGACCATACCTGTTACATTCAAATTAAATTAAACCACCACCACCATTAATTCATATTTATTAATCTAAAATTCAAATAGTATGAAACCAAAAAAAAATCCCAAGGCTAATTTAGAAAGCCGCAGACCTTTTTTCTTTTTAACTGGAGTTTCAATAGCCTTGGTTTTGGCAATAGTAGCCTTCCAATGGAGAACTGAATTAGTAATTATTAAGGATAATCTTAGTGCCTATTCCTTAGATGCTGATATAAACCAAACGCCGATTACGGTTAGGGAAATGCCGAAAAAGCCAAAGCCAAAATTGGAAGTGAACAAGCAGAAATTGGCAATTGTAGATGATATTTTCAAAGACATCATGAAATTATCGGAGCCAGATTTTTTGGATGCAGGAGAGGATGGAGAGGAGCCCGAAGAAATAGGAATTGAATATGATGATGATATTGAGGTAATACCTTTCATCTTGGTAGAACAAATTGCAATGCCTCCTTCTTGTAAGGATTTAGGAACTCGCGATGAGCAAGTGGAGTGCCTTAACCAATGGATGTCTAATTACATAAGAAGTGAAGTAAAATATCCAGCCTTAGCAAGGCAAATTGGTCTTTATGGAAAAGTTTGGGTAACTTTTGTGGTGGGCACTTCGGGGGAAATTGTTAGCGCAGAACTTGCAAGAGGGCAGCATGAGATTTTAAACCAAGAGGCAATAAGAGTTATTGAGTCTATGCCAAGATGGTTACCTGCTTCCCAAAAGAGAAAGAAGGTTAAAATGACAATGACAATTCCGATTAATTTTAGCAATTAAGCAAAATTAGCTTTAGATCTACAGAATTGGCTTGTAAGTCACAATCAATTTTGTGTATCTTTACGGCAGTTAAAGATTATCCTATGGAACCAAAGAAAAATCCCAAAGCGGATCTAGAAAATTATAGAGCGGTCTACGTGCTTATTGGCTTAGTAGTAGCCTTAATGGTTACGATTTTCGCGATAGAGTTTAAGAGCTATGATCCTCAGCTTACGGATCTTGGACAATCGGATTTTATCGATGACAATGAGGAAGTCCCGATAACAATTCGTGAGAAAACACCACCACCACCACCACCACCGCCACCACCCGAAATTATTGAAGTGGTAGAAGATGATGTAGAGCTAGAGGAAGAATTAGAAATGGAGACTACCGAAACCGACGAATCCGAAGTTATTGAAGAGATTGAACAGGAAGAAGAAGAGTCAGATGAAATTTTGAATTTTGCTATTGTAGAATCAGTACCAGTTTTTCCAGGTTGTGAGGACGCAAAAGACAATGATGAAAGAAATGCTTGCTTTAATTCCGAAATTAAAAAGTTCATATCCAACAATTTT
>CAKZNE010000303.1 GCA_937129395.1 uncultured Cryomorphaceae bacterium
GCTTTTGTTTTGGGTAAGAAAATTACTGAAAAGGTATTTTACTTTGAGATCTTCCTGCTTTACAGAATTGGATTCCACCTTTTGGAACATTTGTTTTAGATCCGAAATGCTTACCGGTTTGATGATATAATCGAGGGCGGAAAATTTTATGGCTTTTAAAGCAAACTCCTCATAAGCGGTTACAAAAACGATATGAAAATCTATGGAGTCCATATTCTCCAATAAATTAAAACCGCTTTCGGGGCCCATTTCAATATCTAGAAAAACCAATTTGGGTTTTGTTTCTAAAATTCCCTTTTGGGCATCAGCAATAGTATTTGCACTGCCTAGAATATTAATATCATCGAAATTGGTATTCAGAAGTTTGGAAAGCGAATCGATCGCCCTTTGTTCATCATCTACTATAAATACTTCCACTGTTTCGTTTTAAAGGCTTGTTAATCTACTTTTACCAACTTGGCAAAAAGATAATACAAAAGAATGTAGCGGTTAATTTACAAACATCAAGGTAATTTAATATCAAATTCCGCATTCCTAATTTTGATAGTGTCCCCAGTATATTTATCCCAAAGATCAACCCAGAAGGAACCTTGAACTCTGCCGAAGTTTGATTCAGGCCCATCATAATTCTTCATCATATAAAGATCAATGACAACTTCTCCTGCAATTATTGAATCTACAACATGCCATTGTTCCGAATCCAATGAGTTTGATCCAAAATTTAGAAAATGAGCAAAGGACCCTTCATCAAGCAAATTAAAAACACCCTCTCCGTAAACCCCTTTAATCGCAAAGCCAATTCCAATTGAATCCATACAATCAGTACCCATTACAGATAAATATCTCCTTTCTGCCAAAGAATCTCCATTAACATAATACACATTTGCACCGGCTTTCTCACATCTCCTAAAACCCTCAGCTGACCATGATTGACCATCAATTTGACTAGTGAAATTTGAAGGACAGGGGTAAACCCTGCACTTGTACGGCCAGGTTTCCAAAGGATCCCTACACCCCAAAACGGTTAAAAATGCAATTAGTAAAAAGGCCAGGTTTTTTGTGAGATTTTTCATTTGTTTTTGGATGCATTTTTAAGGATTTCCAAGGCCTTCTCAAGCCTGAGAGTAATTTTTATAGTGTACTAGGATCGCATTATTTAAAGCGGTCAATTTTTATAATCTCATCCTAATATAGTTCGACCACATTCTTTTTAGTCAAATTGAATATCATATTCTTTAAACATTTCTCGAAAAGATTCAGACCAATTTCCCCAATCCCAGTTTTTCTGATTTGTTTTAAGTATGCTTACTAAGGTATCTTTCTGATTCGGTTCGATGAATGGTAATAATGTTTCACACAAATGAAAAACTTCGTATGCTGTATTCTTTTGATTCAGCCTTTCCAAAATCTCATCGCTTGTTTCTGTCAAATTATTGATTTTTACGCAATTAAGAAAATAGATTAAATACTTAGATTCAACGGTTTTAATATTTGTTTCGCAAACTTTCAAGAGAGAATCCTTTTGATGGTTTTTAATGTTTTCAAGCATTAATGGCAGAATTCCACCTTCGGTCCCATAATAAGAATCGCATTGAACAAAATTTAGTTTTTCATTTGATAAAAGCCCAATAGTGAATGAATTGGAAGCTTTCTCGGGAAGGTCTTTAATTAATAGTTCGGTTGCTTTGATATCAATGATTTTATAACTCTCCCAATTCTCCAAAATCAAGGGTTGGTATAGGACACAGTAATTTTTGGTTAGCGCTTCGGCAAGTTCAATAATCTTTTCGCTTGGCAGGGTGCTTAACAAGGCTGATAAAACTTCCTTTGATTTTTCAGTTTTGAAAGCTGAAATTGCCATCAAATACCTCTTTGAAATTTCCTTGTTATTAAAGGAAAGTAAAAAATCCCAAAAGCTCGTGTCTGGAAATATCGCAATGGCATCAAAGGATTTTTCTTTCAGTTTTTTAAAGCCTTCTATGTCTTGTTTTTTTTGATAAAAAGCTAAAGCTCGGATTGCTTGGCTCTTTTTCTTTTTAAATGCCAAGTGCCTTATTCTCTCGTAATTTGCAGGGTTCCCCTTATTATTAAATAAAGCCTTGCTCAATAAGTAATTATCCTTTTTTGAATAAAGAATAACACTGTCAAGTAGTTGAATTTGAGATTGAAAAAACAAACTGTCTTCAACTGATAGCTGATTATTATAATGCTGATAAAACACTCTGTGATAAAGTTCGCTTGAAAGGTCACCTTTTGATACCATACAACCATGTTGACTGGTTGCCGATTCACCTGTTATAAGAAATTCTGCAAATATGTCCACTAACCTTGGATACTTTCTGTCAGATAAAGCCCAACTTGTATAGCCTTTAACAACAGAATTTTTGTTTCCCAGAAGTAGTAAAAGTTCCTCGAGAGTCGCTTTGCTTTTAAGTCTTTCAAAGTTTCTATACTGGTCCGTTGTCCCACCCCCATAACCAACATGTTCAGATTCAAGAACATTGTATTCTTCAATTTTCTGAGCAAGTTCTTCTATTTCAGGTCGGATTTCTTGTCCCGAAGCCTGAAAAGCAAAAAACGCAATTATGATTATAAAAACTTTTTTCATTGATTTTTTGTTAGTCGCCAAAAATGGATGGCTATATAACATGGTGGATTAAAGCCTGCATCGGTATCTATCACAAATCTACAGCATTAAAAATATTTTCGAGAAAACTCTTGAACCAGGTTATTAAATTTTAACCTGTCAATATACAGTCAGTGGCAAATCCTCTTGTAAGCTTCCCCAAAAACCGCATAACCCGTAGGTGATGTTAGCGACTGCTTAATATTTCGAGGCATGCCAAATTATCGTCCTTCCTAAAATCTATAATATTCTGAAAGTGTTTTCGCAAAAGGAATTCAATTTCTGTGGTCGTTTGATTCAAAGTTCGTATCCAAATGATTTTCGGAGGATGTCCCCAAACTACAGAAAAGTCATAAAAGTCCGAGTCAAATGTTACAATTGTGTAACCCTTATTTTTCGCAAATTCCCAAATTTTCCGGTCTGTAAAATTTTCTATTCCAATGTTCCGAAGTTGTTTCGCATTTGGAAATATGTCCTGAATTCGATTTACTAACCGATGAGAAATATTTTGATCAAATAAGAGGTTCATGAAGCGATTCCAAGATGCCCTTCCTTAGAAGCAGCAAATAATAGACAAGCATTAATACTTTCTAACTTTAACTCAGGGAAATCAAGAATGATATCTTCTTTTGACATTCCATTTGCCAACCAATTCAAAACATCGGCAACAGAGATTCTAGTACCAATGACTATTGGCTTACCGAATCTCTTTTCTGAATTAATTTCTATGTATTTTCTTAAATCCATCAAGTCAAAGATCGAAAATAATTTGGAAATAAACTACAATACTAAATGGACGATAACGTGAGTGAGTTCGCGAAACAACCCCAATTAATTTTTGAAAAGCTAATTATTTTCAATAAAGTTGGGATTTGCTGCTCTTGTATTTTTAAATACGTTTAAATCGGTTCTTATGAGCTTAAAAAAAGAACCATGGTAGAGTAATACCTCTTTAAAATGTGTTTATACCTTGCTCACTAGGGTTTCAAAATCAAATATACTCCTAAGTCTTCTGAGCTTGAATGTTGGAAATATTAAGAATACCTCCCCACAAATTTACCTTGCCTTTTGTCAATACATAGCCAAAATGCCAATATCGCTTTGGGGTGGCAAATTGATGTTCCTTTATCCGCATCCCAAAATTTAGTTTTATGTAAAATATTCCTTCTGAAATAGCACTCATATAATCGTTTTCCTTACAGGTGAATATGGCTTCATCCCTAGCTTTGGGTTCGTCTACACCATTTCCGTTTTTGGCCTATCAGCAAAACGGAAACTCAGATATTGTAGGGTGTTTATTTATTTATTTTCAAGTCAAGTGTATTCTTACCAACCGTATAGGCATAAGCTGATGAAGGTAGAAACTGAAAATGAACGTCTGCATATTCTACTTCCCCTTCTTTATTTATAGATGTAACTATTGGTGTTTTAATATTATTCTCTTGGCAAAACTTAATTAAACTTTTTAACTCTTTCGGTTTTTCAAAATAGCGGTTAGACCATTTGATTTCAAGAGCCCAAATAGGCTTCAATGTATTGTCACTAAGGCCAACCATATCTACTTCACCGGTGCTCCATCGAGCATAATATGGTGTAAACCAATCCCGGTGCATCCATTGAGCAAAAATTGCTGTTTCAACCATATTACCCATCATTTCATCAGTAGATGTTATCGGAGTAAATAATGCGCTTCTCAATGAAGGATTTGTTAGATAAATTTTGAAAAAATTATCTCGCTTGAACCTTTTTCCACTTTGATCAATTCGTTTTACTTGTTTTATTAGAAATGCAGCTTCCAAATAAATAATATACTTTTTTAAAGTATTCTTTGGCACCTGTGATTGACTACTTAAGGTCTCAAGCGAAAATTCCCCACCACTATTGTATGCAATTGTTGTAAACAAAGAATATAATTCTCTGGTATCACTTATACCGTAAAGACTTGGTAAATCTCTAAGGATAACTTTGTCTACAATGTCTTGCCTAATATATCGACCAGGGTTTGCTTGGATTTTCTCAGAAAGTATTACTTCTGGATAGCCACCAAAATTAATATAATCCAAAAAATGTTTGTTGAGCTCATCTAAATGACTAGTTGAATAGAATTCTGTCTGTTTGTTATTCCACTTTAGTTGTACTGGCCTAATGAGTCTGTCCAAACCTTTTAAGGAGATATATTCATTAAAGGTAAGCGGAGGAAGCAAAAAGTCTGTAAATCGCCCCGCACCACTTTCATGGCTTGCAAATTTTAAGGCGGCCGCAGCAGAACCTGAAACAATAAATTTATCTTTTCTATAACTATCTACTAGTGATTTCAAGTGTACTTCCCAATCTCTACAGTATTGTATTTCATCAAATATTATGTGCCATTCAGATTTATCTGTTAGACCTGTAGCCTCCTTAGAATAATTAAAAAGTTGTTCCAGAGAAATATTATTATAAATGGGATTTTCAATGGTTATGAAGATTATTTTTTTTGGATTTACTCCGTTGTCGATTAGCTCCTGAACCATATGATAGAGCATAACAGTTTTGCCTACCCTTCGTGGTCCCATCAGAACTACAGCCCTTCTAATCTCTCTTTCTTTTACAATTGGTTTGAATAGTTCAAAGTATAATCTGCGTGGCATTTCATTGTAATCAGATTCAATCTTACCTTCAATCCACCATGGGTTTTCAAAGCGAATTCGGTCTAATACCTGATCTTTGGAGATTTCTCTAATCATTTGAAGCTTATTTAAAATCAAAAATACATAATAGAGTCAAATAAATGATCTTATTACGGGTATTTGTTCATTTTAAGAGAAAAACAAGATTCTGGAGTTCTTATTTGAGGATACCCCGCAACAAATGGCTATTCATTAAAACGGATGTGTTTTCGCCCCAATAAAACAATCTCCAGCTCCGGATTCGTCAACACATTTTCCATTTTTGGCCTTTCGGAAAAAGGGAAACTTAGATATTGGGCAAGCGTTATTTATTCGAATTAAACTTCTTCACTATTCGTTAGTTTTTCAATTTTCCATTCCGAAACTTTCCGAATTCTTTTAATTCTTTCCGATAATTGAGGGTTAAATTCACAACGATTTTTATCAAATCCAATCCAGTTAGGGAAATATTTTTTGGCTAATTCAAAAGTTCGTTTCCCTGGGCTATTTAAGTTTTCCTTTTTAAAATTAAAGTTCTCTTCAACAATTAAATTCGTTCGATAATTAAGGGCGTATCTTAATGCGTTTTCCAATTCAGGATGACAAGTTTCAATTCCTTCATCATTCCATACTACTGCATCTGCTAAGACGTGGTAATCCATTTTTGGATTTTTAGAAACGAATTTAGTTGGAAGACTGTTTTTGAATTTTTTGAAAACTCTCCTTGTTAATAATTCCTGCACATTCCATTCAATGATTTTCCCCATTGATTTTAATATTGGCATACGTTTAATTTAGGGACAATAAACTAATCTTATCTCAAACTGATTTTCATTACTATTTTCTCTAACCTCTGCATTGAGAACTAAATCACCAGGTCCTTCTTCTGTATAAAGGTCAATGAGTACATTCCAATAGTTACCGTAACAAATATATACAGATGTATCCTATGTTTCTTCAGGAAGCTCAATCAACTCATCTCCATAACCCTCAATGTATTCTTGAAATTGTTCTGCTGTACTATCCGAAACAGGGTTTACAAATTTATAGATTACCGGGTTACACCAAATTAGTTTCTAACCTTACTGATTGTTCTTTAAATCTTCATACGTGTCCTAAATAAAAATTATCGCCTGAAGAAAAAGGTTTAATTCTGTTCATTTTTGGGTTATTCGCTATC
>CAKZNE010000304.1 GCA_937129395.1 uncultured Cryomorphaceae bacterium
AAAGGGGCGGAACTTAAATCCCTTCCATTGGAATCAATATTGGAATTGAATTTAATTCGATAATCAAGGTCTTTTAAAATCTGGGCAAACCATTCTTGTGATTTTCGTTCATTTTCAAATTCCTCTTTGGCTTTTTGATCCTCCTCCGGAGAAGGAATATAATGTGTTCCCGAAAGTATTAATCCGCTAGTAGTTTTGGGGTAATCTACAGCATATTGTAAGGCAATTTCACTTTGGTCGGAGTGACCAAACATCCAAATGGATTCTGCTCTAAGGTGTTTTCTTAATAGCTCAACTTCCTCAATAATGTTTTCATAATTGTAATCTTCTATTGTGGCTGGACTTCCAGATTTTCCAGTTCCTCTAGGGGAATAATATACCATGGTAAAATGTTCTTCTAAAGGTTTTAGACTCATTTCATAGCCTGTTTTTCCAGAGTTTAGATGGCCAACGATCATTAAGGGACCTTTTCCTTTAACGGTATAATTGATCGAGATTCCATCAAGTTCAATATCAAATTCACCATTTGAATTTTTATTGGTGCTAGTACAAGCAGTAAAACAAATAAGGGTGTAAAGGCTTAAAATTAATTTCATATTTCTCGATTGAAAAGAACAGAATTGGGCTTTGAAGTTTAGAGTAATTCCTTTTGCAAAATACTTAAATCATTAGGGTTTGAAGTAGGTGTTCTTTCAAATTTATGTTAAATATGAAACTAGAAAGTACTTGCAAAATGTATATAATTCAGTTTTTTTATGAAATTTCATCCTAGCTTTTCTTCCTTTATCTGAAAATTACTTGCTTCATCCTATTTTTGTAGGAAAGTTGATTTCGCCAATGCATATTTGATCCAAACAAAACATAAACCCAATGAAAACAATTATCCAAAAATTAGTATTTGCTCTTTTTATTTGCCTCTTTTCCTTAAGCATGAAGGCTCAAATGAATATCACTTGGGCCGATACTTTAAACCAACTTTTAGATCAATGTCGTACAAATGAATCCATGAAAGGTGTTGCTGCTGGAGTAGTATTCTCCGACGGCTCTACATGGTCCTCAGCTTCTGGTTATCATGGGCTTAATAATCTTTCTAAGGATTATCTATATGATATTGGAAGCAATACCAAAAGCATGGTAGCCACTATAATTTTGCAAATGGAAGAAGAGGGGAAATTGTCAATTGATGATACACTTTATCAATTTTTGCAACCCATTCCTAATGTTTCCTATGGCATAACTCTTAAGCAGCTTTTAAGTCATAGAAGTGGGGTGTTTAGCTATACGGAACATGCCAACTTTTCTGGTGAAATTAATACCTATGACAAAAAATTTTGGCATCCGGATAGTATTTTAGTGCATTTTATGTCCCCTCAAAAGTTTTCTCCTGGCAGTAGTTTTGAGTATTCCAATACCAATTATCTTTTACTAGGAAAGGTTGTAGAAGTGATTGATAACAAGGCTCTAAACGTGGTTTTAAGAGATCGGATTTTTGATCCCATTGGAATTGATAGCATTTACCTCGACCAGTACGATCCGTATAGTTTGGTGAAAACAGGTGCTTGGCTGTCGTCCTCCAATTATTTTGATGAAGATTTTATTTCATTCATGTCAAGTGCCTGGGCTGCAGGTGGTGTGGTTTCTACTCCAAAGGATTTTGCAAAATATACCAAGCAGCTTTTTAGTGGACAATTATTCGGAGCGGCATCCTTGCAGAAAATGCAGCAGGGAACTTCAATTGGTGGAGGTGGAACCTATGGTTTGGGAGCCATTAAATGGAACTATAAAGGCAAAACATATTTAGGCCATGGTGGAACAACCCTTCAAAACAGTGAAATGGAATACAGCGTTTCCTCGGATTTTAGTTTGATAATTATGAATATTGATTATGGTTTTTACAATGAAACTGCCCGTACAAAATTGAAATTTATTGACCTATTGGAATATATTGAAGACCAACAAGCGAGTATTGGTTTTGTAGAGAGTATTCAATCAAAATTTGAATTTGAGACTTTCCCGAATCCGAGTTCAGACATTATGAATATTGAATTTAAGGAACAAAATGAAAATGAAGTCTTTACCTTGGAAATAAGGGATTTAACTGGAAAGATTATTATGAAGCAACAATTGGATAAAAGCTCTTATATTTTGAAAAAAGCAGATGTTGGAACAGGTGTTTTTGTTCTTAGCTTATTTGCTGATGGAAAATGGGTTGAGAATAAAAAGCTTGTTTTCAACTAATGGAACAAGGGGTTTGGAGGTATCCAAGCCCCTTATTTTATTTTGAACCTTTCTCTTAATTTCATGGTGGGAAGCTCAAAATATTTATAAAGTAGAATGGAAATTAGATAAACTAAAATCCAAAACAAAGAAAACTGTATGCAAAGGAATAAGCTTTCATTATAGTTTTGTAGCCATGTCCAATTTAGATTCCCTAGGATCCACTTTTGAACAAGGGTGAGGTTTACAAGATACATGGAATAAGATATTAAACTGGTGTAAGTCAGGGTTTTGAATACTAACCCTTTTCCAGTTTTTAGAGAACTTAAAAAGGGTAATAATAATAAGGTTCCAATGGAGGTTAGCGAAAATGAAAAAACGCAGTGATACAATCCAAAATTTTCAAAACCCATCGGATTGAGTTTTACAGAAACTAAAAGGATGATTCCCAAAAGGAGTAGGGGAAGTTTATTTTTATTCCAAAGTTTAGGGTAATAATACAGAATATAGGCTCCAATTACTCCAAACATAATGCTATCCAATCGGGTAAAAACCTGTTTCCTCAACATTCTTCCCCAGGTGGACATTTCCTCAATATCTAAGCTGTCAAATCTAAAATACCGAAAAAATGTTACGCTAATAATAATACCTAAAGCACTGATAAGGAAGCTGTTCTTAATTGAAATCTTAAATAGTTTTATTAAACCAAAAAGCAGAATTGGGATTAAAAGATAAAACCATTCCTCTATGCTTAGACTCCAAGCTTCTGGAAAAAAACCAGGATGTTTACTAAAAAGATTTTGGGAAAAAATGAAATAGGATTTGTAGTTCTGCCATTCAAAATAGGGGGTAAAGAGGATGTTTAGAATTAATAGAATAATCAAAACCAAAAGGTAATTCGGCAGGGTTCTGAACCATCTCCTTATCCAGAAATTTCCTAAAAGCTTAGAATTTATTTTGTTTTCGTTTAGTTGTTTTAATAATATCCCTCCAATAAGGAAACCGCTTAAAACAAAGAAAATATTCACCCCGTCTAAAGTGAAATTCAAAAGGTAATGGCCCACTTCATCAGGTACTAAAAAACTACTATGACCCAAAATAACGAACAGGATGGCAAGAGCCCTCAAAATATCTAAACCGTAAATCCGATTTGGATTTATATCAATGCGGAATAAATTTTTCAATTTTTGCGATTGGGATTAACTTTTAGGTTCGAGATTAGTAAGGATTGCTTATTCTCCACAAAGGGCGGAAAATCTATGCTTAAAGCTGGTTTTTATTCATCACTGTCCTGCTTTACAAGCTTTTTAAAAATAATACCATCCGAATCTAATTCCAAAACCAATTGACTTTTATTTAGACTTAGAATTTTCGTTTCTTCAGTTTTACCATTATCTGAATTCAATTCTAGAACAGTTCCATTTTGTATAAGGCTCCATTTTCCAACTTCTTTTGTTCCCATTATAAATGCCTGGTATCGACCATTTTCTTCAATATTGATTGACATTTCGCCGAATAACATTTCCAACAATTTTAAGGCGACTGTATCTACTTCTTCCAATTGTGAGAAACCTTCAAATTGCCAGTCACCTACAATGTTTTTTTCATTTTGAGCATTCATATTAATGGTGAATGCAAGGCATATTATTCCAACTAGTAACTTCATAATGGATTTAAAAAAGGGTGAGTAAATGTTTTATTTGCTGTTAAAATTAAAAAAGCAATGTCCTTAAATGAATTTTAAAATCCAAGCTTTACCAGCTGATAGGCTTATAATCTTTCAAAAATTTACCACACCAATGTTTACCTGTATTTATCCCATCAAATAAAGGGTCCATTACTCTGGCTGCGCCATCAACAATATCCAAGGGTGGTTGAAAATCGTGAACTTCTTCTTTTCTTTTTGCCAATTCAATTGGGTCTTCATCTGTTACCCAACCTGTATCTACGGCATTGGTGAAAATCCCATATTTGGCGAAATCTCCAGCAGAAGTGAGCGTCATCATATTTAAGGCGGCCTTGGCCATATTGGTATGTGGATGTCTGGATTCCTTGTGGTATTTGTGAAATTTACCTTCCATTGCGGAAACATTAATAATATGTTTCATCCCTGTATTTTCCTTTTTCATAATGTGCACCAAACGATTGCACAAAACAAAAGGCGCAACAGAATTTACCAATTGTACTTCCAGCATTTCATTAGTTGGTATTTCACCAAGCTTTAATCTCCAACTATTTGTTTTTCTAAGATCTACCTGTTGTAAATCGGCATCCATTTTTCCTGTTGGGAATACTTCATCTGTAGTTAAAGCATGATCCACAGCATATTCTATTTGGGATAATTTTGCTGAAGCACTTAAACCAATTCCCACTTGTTTGCCATGCCAAGAAACCGGTAAATTCTTATCCTCACCAACTGCCATATTGCTTATTTCACCCAATTCCCTCAAACAATCCTCATGATCTGATAAAACGTTTTTTACTGAGGCGGATAATTGGGATAAAGGAGCGTCCTCTTGGGCTAAAAGGTGTTTGTAAAAACCAGCTGGACGTCTAACAGTTTGAGCTGCATTATTGATTAATACATCCAAGCGATCGTATTTCTGTTCAATATAATTACAGAATATTTCCACGCTAGGTATATGTCTTAAATCCAGGCCATGGATTTTTAATCGGTCACCCCATTTATGGAAATCTTCTTCTTTTGCATAACGGATGGCAGAATCTACGGGGAATCTTGTTGTTGCAATTACAGTTGCTCCGGCGCGCAGCATCATTAAAGTAATATGGTAGCCAATTTTTAATCTAGAACCCGTAACTAAGGCAACTTGTCCGCTTAAATCCGCGGTTTGGAAACGTTTTGCATAGTTGAAGTCGGCACAAGGTTTACACATGGTATCATAAAAATGGTGGAGTTCTGTGAAAACCTCTTTGCAGACATAACAATTACGGGGGGCAACTTTTTTCTTTGTTGTGGTT
>CAKZNE010000305.1 GCA_937129395.1 uncultured Cryomorphaceae bacterium
CCAATATTCCTCACTGCTGCCTCCCGTAGGAGTCTGGTCCGTGTCTCAGTACCAGTGTGGGGGATCATCCTCTCAGAACCCCTACCTATCGTTGCCTTGGTGTGCCGTTACCACACCAACTAGCTAATAGGACGCATGCCCATCCTGATCCACCGGAGTTTTAATCATTAATTGATGCCAATCAACAATATTATGGGGTATTAATCCAAATTTCTCTGGGCTATCCCCCTGATCAGGGTAGGTTGCATACGCGTTACGCACCCGTGCGCCACTCGTCAGCAAGAGCAAGCTCTTCTGTTACCGTTCGACTTGCATGTGTTAGGCCTGCCGCTAGCGTTCATCCTGAGCCAGGATCAAACTCTCCATTGTAAGATTGTTTGTACTCTGTTTGCTCTAAAGACGACGTTACTTAATTTACCTTCTTTTTGCTTCTTCCAATATGTTAAAGAACTTCTTTCTAATTTATGCCCGAGAACTTCCGTTTTCGGGGGTGCAAATATAATAACTCTTTACTTATTCGCAAGCTATTTTTTAAAATAAAAAATAAACTTTTTTAACACCCCTTCGAAATTTCTAAGGGGCGGCAAATATAAACCCATTTTCTTAAAACAACAAACTATTTTGCTACTTTAATACTAGGCCCTAAAAAGTCTCAATGAACATCCCCCTATACGATTACGGGGCGGCAAATGTAAAACTCTTTTTTAGAACCACAAAATAGTTTTGAGTGATAATTTTAAGCTTATTTCAAAATAAAGAACATACCCTTTTTCTTAGGGGCTGCGAATGTAATTTATCTTTTAGACCCTACAAGCCCCTGCAGAAATAAAATAAGTAAGACTATGGTTTTCAAGGCCTTTAATTTCAATCATGGATTGGAACGACTTAGCACGATGGTTTTACCTCTTACAATGGGCCCAGAATTTACTGCAAAGTTGTAAATATATTTGGCCATTTCTTGCGGCGACACATCAGCCTCATAACCTGGAAAGGCTTCTTCTAGCATCTCAGTTTGCACTGCACCAAGAGCTAAACAATTAAATGCGTAATTAAAATCGGCGTATTCTGCTTGCAAACATTCTGTAAGTATGGAAAGCGCCCCTTTACTGCTACTATAAGCACTCAATCCTGGAAATTTCTGAGTCCCATTTACTCCACCAACGCTTCCAATATTAATAATATGTGCATCTTTTGCCAAAAAGGGTAGTAATTTTTGAATCAAACGAAAGGGTGTAAACAAATTTACTTGGTATACTTTCTCCAATTCGGAAGAGGAGATTTTAGAAAAAGGCTTATTAACGAGGGCCCCAGCGTTGTTAATTAACACATTTATTTCGTCCGTTTTTTCCAAAGCCTCATTTAAGGATGATAACTCTCCAGACAAATCACAATGAACACCTCTTATTTTACCAAAACCAGAACTCATATTTCCATAGTTCTCTAATTCATCTAGTCTAGTTTTGGTTCGTGCAATAGCTATCACATTATGACCTTGATCACAAAACATTTTTGAAAGTTCAAAACCTATTCCTCGGCTTGCTCCAGTTATAAATATATTCATAGTCTCATTTAAAATAAAAAACCCCCACTAAATCAGCAAGGGTTCCAAAGTTTATAAAATATTTTCAATCCTTTAGATCAACATTCCTATTGGATTTTCCATATAGCTTTTAAAGGTTTGAAGAAATTCTGCTCCCATAACACCATCTACCACTCTATGGTCACAAGAAAGTGTTACCCGCATAACATTACCAGGTACAACTTGCCCGCCTTTAACCACGGGGACTTGCTTTATTGCCCCAACTGCCAAAATACAAGCATCCGGAGAATTAATAATTGCCGTAAATTCCTCAATACCATACATCCCTAAATTGGAAATGGTAAAGGTATTTCCTTCCCAATCCGATGGCTGTAATTTTTTGTTTCTTGCTTTACCAGCAAAATCCTTTACTTCTGCATTTATGGTGCTTAATCCTTTTTGATCTGCTGTTCTGATTACTGGAACCAGCAAACCGTCTTCAACCGCTACAGCAACACCTATGTTAATGTCATGATTTACACGAATCTTATCTCCCAAGAAACTTGAATTGATCTTAGGATGCTTGCGCAAAGCAAAAGCTGCAGATTTAATCACCAAATCGTTAAAACTCACTTTGGTTTCTGCCATTTCATTAATTGCCTTTCTAGCTGACATTGCTTTATCCATGTCAATATCCATCGTAAGGTAAAAATGAGGAGCACCAAATTTGGAAGCCGATAACCTTTTACTAATGGTTTTACGCATCTGACTAATAGCAATATCCTCATAACCTCCACTTGTAGCTGAGGCAAAACTATTACTTGGAGTTGAGGAGGTAACTGGATTAAAATTATCGATATCCTTTTTTACAATTCTACCGCCTTCGCCAGAACCTTTTACCGTAGAAATATCGATTCCTTTATCGGAAGCCATTTTTTTTGCAAGAGGCGAAGCCTTTAACCTACCATTACTTGAAGTCGAATTTTCAGAAGTCTCTTTTGGCGCATTTTTTTCAACCTCCGCGCTTGGATTTTCTGTAATTTCCTCTTTAGTTTCTGTTGATGGATTTGCCTCCCCGTTAATAAGAGATTGAACATCTTCTCCTTTTTCTCCTAAAATTGCCAATATTGAATCTACAGGAACGGTATTTCCTTCTTCAACTCCTATATATAATAAGGTACCTTCTTGGAAGGCCTCAAAATCCATTGTGGCTTTATCTGTTTCAATTTCTGCAAGTAAATCTCCTTCACTTACTGAGTCTCCAATCTTTTTATGCCATTTCGCAACTGTCCCCTCTTCCATGGTGTCGCTCAATCTTGGCATATTCACAATTTCCGCCATGCTCTACGTCTGTTTTAATTTTTTATAAAAGGATAATCCTTTTCTGAATATACATGTGCATATAGATTCTCTGGTTCTGGAAATGGGGATTCATCCGCAAAGTCTACACATTCTTTAACCAAGTTTTTTACTCGATTATCAATTTCTTCAATTTGTTTTGCTGTAGCGTATTTTTTATCCTTAATTATTTTTAGAACTTTACCTATTGGATCCTTCAATTGGTATTCTGCCACTTCATCCTTCGTTCTGTAATGTTGAGCATCGCTCATAGAATGGCCTTTATATCGGTAGGTTCTAATTTCTAATAATGTTGGGCCATCTCCTTTCCTTGCTCTTTCCGTTGCTTCGTTCATTGCTTCATAAACCTTTTCTGGGTCCATTCCATCCACAGGTCCACAAGGCATTTCATATCCTAATCCTAATTTCCAAATATCTGTATGATTGGCGGTTCTTTCTACACTAGTTCCCATAGCGTAACCATTATTTTCTATTACAAAAACAACTGGTAACTTCCATAACATTGCCAAATTCATTGTTTCATGAAAAGCGCCCTGTCTGGTTGCTCCATCTCCCATATAACAGTAAGTTACATTATTTCTTCCGGCATATTTATCGCCAAAAGCGAGACCTGCTCCTAGTGGGATTTGACCACCTACAATTCCGTGGCCTCCATAAAAATGATGTTCTTTGGAAAACATGTGCATAGATCCCCCATTTCCTTCGGAGGTTCCAGTTTTCTTGCCCATTAATTCCGCCATAATTTTTCTGGGGTCCACTCCCATACCTATTGGTTGAACATGATTTCTATAGGCTGTAATCATTTTATCACCAGGCTCCATGGCAAACAAAGACCCTGTTAGAATAGCTTCCTGACCATTATAAAGATGCAAGAAACCGCGAATCTTTTGCTGAATATAAAGTGCCGAAGTTTTATCTTCAAACTTTCTCCAGAAGAGCATGTCTTCATACCATTTCAAATAAACCGCCTTGGTAATTTTCTTCTTTGCCATTAAATACATTTTTTTTGGACGAATCGCAAATTTATATAAAAGTGCTAAAGTTATTTATATTAAATTCTCTTTTTTAAATGAGAATGGCAAAAGGTTGGAAACACCCTTGCAAATTAAGTACTTATCTTCTTTAGGATGGGAAATAATAATCTCGAATTCTTTGGATTGATTATTTTCAAATTCAGAAATCACTTGTAAACAAGATCCACAAGGGTAGGCAAAAGAATCAATTGGGTTTTTTACAGCCACAGCAATTGCTACAATTTCAGTAGGTCTTTGATTTGCTCCATAATTAAACAATGCCACTCTTTCGGCACATAATCCGGAGGGATATGCGGCATTTTCTTGGTTTGATCCAAGAATAATTTGGGAGTTTTCTAACAATAAAGCAGCGCCAACAGGGAAATTGCTGTAGGGGGAGTATGAGGATTCAAAAGCGCCCTTCGCTTTTTGAACAAGATTTTGATAGGTAGGACTAAGCTCCTTAAAGCTGTATTCGGAAAGTTCTAAACTTTTTTGGATTTTCTTCAAATGATTCTTTCTGGTAAATGGCTGATTTTTTTAGCCTTCGCTATTATTAAAATTAAAGATAAGCGAAAATCTCAGAGTATTCTCTAATGGGCTTCTAACAATTGCTGAAGCTGGTATTAAATAGGACACATCAAGGCCAAAAACATTATATCTCAAACCCATTCCTAGGGTAAAATATTGCCTTCCACCTTTTTCTTCATCTTCATAAGCAAACCCACCTCTAAAGGCAAAACGGTCATCATACCAATATTCTAGGCCAATATTGTACATGATTTCTTCCAATTCTTCAGAAGTTCCTCCGGGAGCATCATTAAAAGATTGAAATATTCCTTCAAAAGCATTTACATTATCATCTTTCCCTGCAAGGATTTCCCCTTTCACTCCATTTCCATTCGAATCGTCTGGAACACCACCTGAACCTTCCTTTAATGGTGGAGTTGGAACCAATAATTTATTAATATCAGCCATTACTACCATACGGTTGTATTTGTCAATCTTAAGATGGTATGCTCCTCCTAATCTTAAATTTGAAGGAATAAAATCACTCACTGCATCATCACTATAGGAAATTTTACCACCAATATTTGAGAGATTAAGGCCAAGGGCAAAGGATTGCTTTTTCCCTGCCTCCATATTATAGTCTCTACTTTTATAAAAATATCCAATATCAGAAGCTATGGTTTGTCCAGGTTTTGTATCCACACCGGAAACTTGTGCTCCTTGTGTTAAATTACTGAATATATATCTTAGACCCACAGCCAAAGACATTCTCTCACTTAGTTTTAATGCATAGGAACCGGTGAAGGCCAGTTCAGAAGGTTGATATGTTCCTAGGTCATTATTAAACTCATCTTTGAAAACAATTTCCCCTAAAGAAAAATACCTCAAAGAGATTCCTGCAGCTTGATTTTCACTCAATTTTACTGCACCTGCCAAATAAGCCAAATTAATATCATTCACCAATTTGTTTAACCACGGTGTATAGGAAACCGCCATCGATCTTGTACCGTCTGGGAGGAATGCTAATTTTGCGGGGTTCCAATAAATGGAGAATAAATCTGGATCAGAAGCAACACCAACATCACCCATTCCGCCTGCTCTAGCGTCTGGTGAAACACCCATAATTGGGACTGCTGTTGTAATGGCTCTTGGATTGTCTAAATATTGATTTAGAGTCAATTGATCCAAATCTTGGGCTTGCAAAATGGAACAAGAAATAAGTATTGCAAAAAAGGCCAAGGCTAGCTTTCTCATGTATGAATTCAAATCTTAAATTATTTTAAGTGAGGCAAAAATAGGTATTTATTGTGCAAATTAGGACACTAACGTAAAATTACTAGCTTTTCGTACTGCTCAGCTTGCAGGTTATCTGATTTTGATCTAACCTTTAGTTTATAAACATAAACTCCTTTTCCAATTTTATCTCCAAAATCGTCCAAACCATCCCAAACAATTCCTGAAACTCGATTCCCACTTGGTACAATGTTACTATTAATAGTTTTTACTAATTTCCCACTAACCGTAAAAATTTGCACTTGCACATCCAATGCTTGATTGGCTCTATTGTGTTCAAATTGGAACTCGGTATGATTAATAAAGGGATTAGGGTAATTTAACACCCTATCCAAGGCCAATGTTGCGCTTTCCGCGACCAAAAAATCCGTCTCAGCCTTGGTGAAGTTATTGTACACATCAAAAACCTTTAATTTTAAGCGATGATTTCCCGGCTCAAGATCGAATAGAGGGTATCTAATACTTCCAGATTTGTAACTATTCAAATCCGCTTCATAGAAATCATTAATCACAAAGGACTTTTCCGTTTCGTCATCAATAACCGCAACTATATCATGACCAACGGAATTTCCAACCGTATTGATGCCTGAGGAATCTGAAAGAACAGCCAACAAAACTGGATCTGGACCTGTAATCCCTCCTCTAACAAATGATTGATCATTCATGAAGATCCGCACTACCGGACCTTCGGAATCTTCACCGGCATTATTATTAATTCCGCCGACTATAATGGTATCATAAACTCCGGCTGCATCAACCTCTCCATTTTCGGCATAAAAACTGATTTTTCCAAATCCAAAATTGTATGATATATCAGAAGGTGCCAAAAATTCAACGGTAAAATCACCATCAACAACCTCAACCTTTCCACGGTAAATAAGATTATTTTGAAGTCCAAATTTTATATTTCCTCCAACTCCATCGTTCGCTAAGGTTTCTCGTGAATTAGGCTTATCAAAAACTGAAACATTCAAAACTCCATTAAAATTGGACATTTTCACATCGTTGATATCATTTACCTGACCATCAATTTCCACCTTGCTTAAAGCTTTTATGGTATCCAAATTTCCTCCATTAATTGGTTTACCATTTACCGCCACAGTTGCCACTCTATTAAAAGGTATGGCCAATCTCATAGCAGGGTCTCCAAATAATGAAAATTTTAATCGTGTACTATTTCCCGTCAGGCCATTTTTGGAATCCTTAATAATTTCGCCCAGCCTTTTTGGAAGCTGATCTGGTCCAAGGGCAAAAAGACTATCAAAAACGAGGGAGTTTAGGTTAGTAGCTGTATGAACATCAACTACCCGAGTGGTAGAAATTAATCCAATAGCTCCGCCATTGGGATTAAACATTAGCTGTTCCCCAGCAGAAACCCGTTTTGGATCGTCCAATCTGGTAAACTCGCAGGTAATTGTAATAAATAGTGGCATGGCATCAAAATTTGTCCATGAATTCACATCGGATAGTTTTAAAAGCTTTTCCGAGCTCAATCCAATTTCCCCACCGTGACCAATATAATTGGCAACTAAACTTCCTTTCTGTACTTTACGAAACATATCATTACTCGCTTCTGGGTAGGATTGGCTGCCCGAAGTTGATAGTTGTTTATAAGCATCGGTGTAAATTTTCTCTACAATAAAGGAGTTTGCTGTAGACTTCACTCTTTCTTCTAATCGCTCTGAGGTTGTTACAAATGTGCTTTCCCAAGAGGCGTCTACATCATCGGCCATTAATAAAACCTTATTCCTCCAATCACCAAACCTCTCTTCACCCGTAGTGTAGTGAACAATCTTATCTACATAAGATTCAGCCTGACCTAAACTTTCACAGGGAATTCTTCCAATTCCAATCTCAATATCATTAGAACCCAAGTTACTCCCTTCATTAGAACCCAACATTCCATAAAAATCGTCGGTAACTGATGAGTTGTATAAACTATAAGGATTTGAGGGATCTTGCCAAATGGGGATATAATTATTGTTGTTCGTTAAACGATCACGGTAATCATAGCTAGCATCCCCAAAAAGCAATAAATATTTCAATTCGTTATTGGTTCCAATGCCTCTTTCATAAACCATACGAGTAAAATCTCGGATAGATGAAATATCTTGTCCTCCGGAGCCAAATTCATTATAAACCTTATCTACCGTTACAACTTCTACAATCATATTATCTTGATCCCTGTGTAGTTGAGCTAACCTTT
>CAKZNE010000306.1 GCA_937129395.1 uncultured Cryomorphaceae bacterium
CGTCGGCGATCAGGCGAATGGGCGTTAGGGGAAGGAAATTAAATATAGATAAAATGGCCACATGAAATTATAATTAAACTGCTTCATCCCTCCCAATACATAATCGCCAAAGAAATCCATTAGAATAACAGTGAAAAAAAGCAATAGGTGGTATTTCCAATATTTTTTTGTTAAACCCATATTTCAAAAGTATCCAAATGAATTCGAAAAACCACCCCCTTGGGACAACCATAGCTTTTCCTTTTATGAACTACTAAAAACAAAGGACAAAAGCCATTTTTGAACCTAGAACCAGTTTTATAAACCTATTTTCCTTGTAGGTGTAAAATTTTATTCTACCCAAATAATGGCTCCTAGTTTAGTGGAAAATTAAGATTATGAAAAGCATTTTTACAGTAGTATGTTTTCTTCAATTTTCAATGCTTATGGCTCAAGCTAATATTCACGGGCAGGTTAAGGATGCAGAAACATTGGAAGGCCTTCCCTCCTGTTTGGTACAAGTTTATAATGCTTCTAATGACAGTTTAATTGAATACACAATAACTAATGATTCTGGCTTTTTCTCCGTTTCACATCCCGGAAAGTCTCTGTTTTTAAATGTGCGAATGATCAGCTTTACAGAATATCGAAGTCCTGTTTTTGGAGAAGGAAACATTCCATTTTTAAATATTGAGCTCCTACCCGATTCCAATATGCTGAATGAAGTGACTCTACTAAAAAAGAAAAAATTAATTCGTTTAGTAGGTGATAAAATGATTTACGACGTGGAAAAATCTGGCTTGGCAGATGGTAATTCTGGATTTGATATACTGAAAAGAATTCCAGGAATGCGCACAGACAAGGACGATAACCTAATTTTTAGAGGTAATGGAAATCTGCAGATATTGATTAATGGGAAACCCAGTTTACTTAGTGGGGAGGCTTTAAAAGCATTTTTAAAATCATTAAGTGGTGAGGAACTTTTACAAGTAGAATTAATTACCAACCCATCAGCCAAATACGATGCAGAAGGAACCGCCGGTATTGTAAATGTAAAATTGAAAAAGTCTTTTAAACAAGGATTCTCAGGGACGTTTTATGGCGGACTGGGCTATGGCGATTTTCCAAAAAACCATCAAGGAATTAATCTGTACAACCAAAGTGGAAAATGGAATTTTAATTTGGGCTTTTACCATGGTTACAGCTCTTCGGTTAATAATAGAAAGGTGATCCAAACGAGTGAAAATGACAGTAGCACACTGCAATTAAAGCAATTTAACGACTGGTTACCTAAAACAAGATGGTTAAGCGCCAAATCTGCTCTTTCCTATGAAATTAGTAATGGATTTGATGTTGGTGCCAGCTTAAATTTAAGTCAGTCGATGGCTCATGAAGAAACCTTGGGTTTGACTGAAGAATGGAGCAATGGGAACTATGATAAATACACTACCCTATTGAGTTTGGAGGACTGGATGCGACAATCTCTGTTATCCAATGCCTTTATAAAACATGTTTCAGACAGCTCAAGGCAAACCATTGATTTTCAGGTGAGTTTTGCCAATTATGAAAAGGAACAAGAAAAAACTACTCGCAATAATTACCTTAATGTAAGTGATGATAGTCCCTGGAGGAATGAATTTGCCATTCACAATACCAACCCTCCACATTTTAAAATACTTAGCAGTCGGTTGGACGTTGAAAAGTCCTTTTTAAAGACTTGGAAATTAGAAACCGGATTGAAATTTAGCCAGATTGAGAATCAATATCAAATCCGATTGGAAACCGAAAATTTGAATGGAGAATTGGAGTTGGATACTAGCAGAAGTGATCAGCTCCTTTATACCGAACAAAATACTGGGATTTATGCGATACTAAACAAAGCTTGGAAGGATTGGAATTTCCAAATTGGTTTAAGAAGTGAGTATATTAAGTTTAAAGGAGAATCTCAACTAAGAGCCACCAATTCAGATTCTTACTATTCTTTTTTTCCGTCCTTTTCCATAAACCGAGAAATAGCAGAACAACAGTTTAAATTAGGCTACAGCAAAAGGATTAGAAGACCTATGTATATGGAGTTAAACCCCTATTTCAATTTTATTGACACTTATAATATCCAAATAGGAAATCCAAACTTACAACCTCAATATTCCCATAATTTCGATTTCAATTGGGTGCCAAATGACCTTATTTCTCTTTCCGTTTTTTCAAATTTCTCCAATAATGTGATGTATTCTATTTTAAAATACGATGCTGCGACAAAAAGCACCACAATGTTTCAAGACAATATTGCAAAATCCAATAATATGGGAATGTCGTTGAGCAAAACCTTTGAGCTTACTGATTATTGGGATTTGGAATTATATGGAGACTTTTCTTTCAATCAAATTTCATCAAATCTAGAGGGCTTTAGTTTTAATGAAAAGGGAAATAACTACTATTTAAACCTTAGCTCCATCTGGGACTTGCCAAAGAACTGGACTATCAATTATTCTGCTCATTACAGCTCAGGTGGTCAGTATGGAAATAGCAGAGATAGGGATTCTTACGATATGACTTTTAGTGTTAGGAAGTGGTTTTTAAATAAAAAATTAAGACTAAGTTTTAAAGCACGGGACATATTAAAAACCAATATCTATAGAAGTGTTACCACCCAGGATAACTTGGTGACAGATTGGTCTAATAAATGGGAAACTAGAGTTTTCAGTCTTTCGGTTTCTTATAATTTTGGAGGAGGAAAAAGGAAGTCGATAAAGAAGGCAGATTTGAGGGATGAGGAAAGTAGAATGTAGTTTAAATAAAAACCAAGTAATCATTTTAACCAAATTTAAATCATCTTCAACTTTTTTGTTTTTTATCATTTTTCGAATAAATTTTGAGCCACTTTCTCATCAATAAATCACAAGATTTCTTTTCTAGCCTTACAAAAATTTTATTTTTGCAATTGAACCATGACCTCTACTAATGAAATCCAAATTATTAATTGTTTTTACCCTTCTGTTCTCTGCTATGTTTGCTCAGAACCCTGGCTATCTACCTCTAAATGAAAATGATACTTTACCCGAGAAATTTAGACTAAAAGTTTCCGAACTAAGAGATCATATTTACAAAGGAATTCCAGAAAAATACAGCAACAGCATTGACCAAAGGAGGCTTTTTCACTTTGCAGATGTCAATGCTATTTCTATGCGGGAATTGGTATCCGGAGGAAGTGTTTATAATAATTGGCCAGACTTAGAAGCTTATTTAAACAAGATTTTGAATAAAGTGATGCCGGCTGATATTAGGTCAGATTCACTTATTCACGCCTATGTTATAAAAGAAGCAGGTTTCAATGCTTTTATGACTCCTTCAGGTTTAACCTTTATCAATGTTGGGCTACTTACTTATATCGACGATGAATCTTCATTAGCTGCTATTATTGCCCACGAATTAGCGCATTATTATAAAAGACATTCCTTAAAAACATTTATTCGCGATGAAAAGGGTGATTTTAAAGAAGGCTATTTTGTTAGGAATAATAGTGAAAGTGAGTATTCTATTTTCAATGAAACTCAGGCTGATTCCTTGGCCCTAAGCTGGTTAATGTCTGCCGGTTATGAACTTGAAGGATCTGGAAAGGCTTTCCGGATTATGAAGGATCTCCAAGAAAACGCTTTACGTAGAAGTGAACGGGTTTGGGAAGCAAAGGCCTCCACCCACCCTTTGCCGCAGGAGCGATTGGATTTTTTTACTGATTTTATTGATTCCCATTCGGAGTATAGTGGTGAAAAGTTCCTTTTTGGTGAAGAAACCTTTAGAAAATTTCAAAACCTTGCCAGGGAAGAAGTTTTAAAACATGAGCTAAATGGATTTCGCTACGCCAATTGCGTTGAAAAAGCTTTTAAATTTCATTTATTGGATCCTGGGAATATTATTTACCATGAATATATCCTGGAAGGAATTAGACGTGCTTGTTATATGAGCCCAGAATTATGGAACAAAAATTTTGTAACCCATCGGTATTTTCGTGCCGATGTAGAAAGAAAATCTAAATATAGTGTGAAACCTCCACACGAAAAATGTTTGTTTAGAAGTGATGAATCTTTTTTCTTGGGAATAAGTGAAGAGGAACATGAAAAAGTAAAAATCAAGGCTTATTGGGAAGCGGAAAATCCTATTTTTAAAACAAACGAACAGGCCTTTGTATTTTTCTACAATATCGCGCGTAAATTCGGAAGCAAGGAAGCCATTCTCAGCAATGCTCTAAGTGTTACATTGGACTTGAAAATTAGAGATGCCTATTTGAAGGAATATTTGGCGCAAGAGGATATTAAATATCGAGAATATACGGAGGCCTTAATTAACCGAACCATAACAAGCAGTCTACCTAAAAAAACTTTATACGTTCTTTCCTCGTTCGACCTTTATCTTGTTGAAGGAAAAGAACAAATTTCCATTCGGACAGAAAATGAGAAGGATATTCAATTGCTCCGAACATTTATTGATACCGTGGACCAGCGTTACAAGTCTTCTCCCCTAATTCATTTATCTGATTTGAATTATTTCAATCTTAACGATTATATCGAGTTGGTGAGTTTGGCTGAATTTGCCGAACGAAGAACAATCTCAAAGGGACAGAAGCTTGAGTTTCAAATATTGGAGCCAAGGTTTTGGAATTTTTTCCAGAAATTGGAAGTTAATGAGATCAAATTTATTGACCTTGACTATGTAGAAACTCGGAAATCTGAAAAAGGGATTGATTCTTATAAATCTGCATTGAATATCGATTTCACAGATTTTTTTAATCAGAGGAAAAGGACAAGAGAGCTCTATATTAGTATTAATAGTATTCGTTTGCAACAGGATAAAACGATGAAAATTAGATTTCGAAATTTAGAGGACTTGAAATTTAGATCACAAGGAATGGCACAAATAGCACCATTATTAATTCAAAATTTTGATGCGGATTTAATTAAGGCCGCAAACAATGACCGTATTTACAGATTATATTTAGAAGAGGATAAAGAATAAGGTCTCAATAATCACTTTAGCGCTTTTTCATTCTCCTCAAATGTTGATCTAAACTTTTCCACGAAAATTTTAATTTCTTCCAAATCCAAGGAGGCAAAGCCTATTCGCACACCATTGTGTCCTTTTTTGGCGTAATCGTACTTTTTAGGATCCGGTAGGAAAAGGCCTTTTTTTGCTGCAATTGGTTTAATTTTTTCCCATTGGTAAGGAGATTTTAAAATCAACCAGATTGCCATTCCCCCTTTTGGTTTTTCAAAAAGAACATAGTCCTTGCAAACTTTATTTAGAAGTTCGCAAATTAAGTCTCGTCTTTCCCTGTATATTTTCAATATTTTTTTTGTGTGTCTATCTAAGTCCCCATTTTTAATAAAACGCGCAAAAGTCAGTTCCAACAAGGAGTCTCCTTGTCTATCTAAGTAGCGACGGTATTTTGCTGCTTCATTAACAAAAGAAGAAGGCGCCACTAAATAACCTACTCTAAAAACCGGTGCCACCAATTTGCAAATCGATCCTATATAAATCACATTTCCATTTTGATCATGGCTGGCTAATGGCAATATTGGGGAATTGGAATAATGAAAATCGTAATCATAATCATCTTCTATAATGGCAAAACCATACTCCTGGGAAAGATTTAACAATCGAATTCGTCTTTCTGCACTCAATGTCACCGTAGTTGGATGATGGTGATGTGAGGTAACATAAATTGCCCTTACTTTATTTTCTTTGCAATGCTTTGAGATTTCGGAAGTTGTGATTCCTTCCTCGTCAACTTTTAGCCTTATTAAATTTGCACCTGTCGATTGGAATGTAATATCCGCAGTCTGATAATTGGTTTCGCCTACCAAAATAGAGTCCCCTTTTTGCAAGCATAAATGTGCCGAAATATGAATCCCCATCTGACTTCCTCTGGTGATAAGAACATTTTCCTTTTCAATCTTTAAACCCCTCGTATTATTTAAATATTCAGCCAAAACCTTTCTCAAAATAGGATTCCCATGTGCAGAATTATAGGATAAAAAATCTAGGTTCACTTTTTTTGAAATCTGGTTTCTATAGATTCTAGCCAATTCCTCTTTTGGTGTTAATCTATAATCACAGATGCCATCGTCGATATAAATACCATCAACTTTTTTTGGCCTCTCCTCTACTGCAATAAAATCTTGATTTTTATAATAATGGAAACTGCTTTCCTTTTTTTCAAATACCAATTCCGAGTTTTCAATTCTTTGATAATTTAATACTGGAATCTTGGAGTTCACATAACTTCCTTTTTGCGGGATCATATCTATCCAGCCCTGCATATTCAATTCATCATAAGCCGCAATAACTGTTTTTCTGTGAACTTCAAGTAGTTCGGCCATCGCTCTTGTTCCCGGTAATCTATATGCTGGCCTCAGGGTTCCATTTTTTATTAGATTTATTATTTGATTGGAAATCTGTAAAAACAAGGGGTTGGAATTTTGTCGGGATAATTGAATAATGGATTTGAAAGGAATCATACTGGACTATTTACAAATTAACTTCTGGTGCATTTCAGCAATCCACCAATATAATAGATTTGAGCATTGGAAATGAAATTTTAATTAATTAATGGGCATGGGAGAATTTGCAAAAACAGAGTTTAATAAAATTAAAAGGGGGCCGAAAAGAGCGACTTATGATAAGCAGGCTATTTTCAAAATAATTAATGATCATTTTATTGCTCATTTGAGTTTTGTTTATAAAGAACAGGCTATTAATTTACCTATGGCTTATGGGGTTTTAGATGAGAAGCTTATTTTTCATGGGTCCTTAAAAAACAGGATGTTATTGGCCATGGTTGAAGCTGGAACCGCCAGTTTAACCATTATGCATTTGGATGGGTTGGTCCTTGCGAGATCTGCCTTTCATCATTCTGTTAATTACCGATCTGTTACTGTATTCGGAACCCTAAAAATCATTGAAGAAAAATCTAAAAAAATGAGGGCATTAAATTCCGTTATAGATCAAATGATTAAGGGCCGTTGGGATGAATTACGTCCAATGAACGATAAAGAATTTAATTCCACCTTGGTGGTAGAATTTGAAGTGAATTCCGGTTCTGCCAAAATTAGAGCGGAAGGTGTAAATGATGAATTGGCCGATTTGGAATTCCCTGTTTGGACAGGTGTTATTCCAATAGAACAGATTGCACGAAATCCAGAACCAGACAAGGATATTAGGAAATCAGTATTAAATGCTAAGCATATTAAAGAATATTATGAAAAGCATCAATTCAAACAGGCTAATCAAGTTTTGCCTTAATAATTCGCCCTTTTTCTGTAATGCAAATGGAGTTTTCTCCTTTATAGGCTGTGTAATATCCTGTTAAGCTTTTAATTGAAATATAGTCATGGTCAAACTCAACAATAATCTCTCCTTGGAAGTTTAACAGGCCTACTAGCCCATCAAGATTTTGAGCCACAAAAAAGCAAGAATCCCTTGTGATTTTAATGGAACTGTAATCGGGCTGAAGAATTTCATCACCCTTTAGGTTGTAAATTCCCCAAGCCTTCCCATCCTTTACCCAAACAAAACCATTTTCAATTTTAGGAACAGACTTAGTCGTAGCCAGATTGCGAGTTTTCTCCGTTTTATGGTAAATATGCTGACGGATCATTCCGCCATCCATGGTTTTTATTTCGTCGAAAATGCAAGGAATTAGAATACCCTTCCCTCTTTTATAAAGCCCAAGTTTTTCATTCTCATTCGATACAATTACAAATTCCCCATTGAAATCGCTTTCCACTTTATAGCCACCAAGTTGAACTGGACTACCATCTTTAGTAATATATTGAATGGCACAATCCTTAATAACCTTGGCCATTTCACCATCAAAAGGATAGGCCCAGTCGTAAGTTTCTTGGTTTAAACGATTTCCTAAAGAATCCAAATAAACATATTGTACGGCATAACTTTCGTTGGACTTAAATACAAATTGAGCACAAGGCAGATCCGCTCTTGTTTTACCATAAACTGGCATAGCTAACATTCCATATCCGTTCACTCTTTCCGAAACCCACGCTTGGTTTAGGCTTTGTTCGATATTCCCATTGGCATCCAAAAATCCAGAACTATCATTTTTAAAATAGATTAAAACATTTTCAGCTTGGTAAATTTTATCATAAACGAAGGGCGATCGGATTTGTAAGTTATCATCCAAAATCCCATAAAATCCCTTAGAATTTTTGGCAATTACCCAGTTTCGGTTAGCTCCTTTTGGTTTGAAATACCTTTTAACAATAAGACTTGTATCCAGCTTTTGCAATCCTTTTTTTTGAGTAAAAAAGAAGGTCTCCCCTGTTTCTCTGTTATTGTACACGGTTCCATCATCCGACCAGCTTATATCCGAAGAAAAGCTCTTATTATTTACTCGTTCTCCATTGGCATAAATAAAAAAACAAGAATCACCGATACAAGCATTGTAAACCAGATCAGAAAAAGAGCCTCCTCTTAAATACCCGATGGAAGTAAACCCTCGATCAAAGCCAATTATATCATTTAGATTGGTATCCAGATAGCCATAAACTCCATTTCGCCTTAATCTCATTTGGCCATTGTAAAAATCGCTGGAACCCGCAACAGAATCGAGAAGTAGCTCTCCTTTAAGATTGTAAATATTATGTAGTTCTTGGGATATTCTTTGTATTTGGACGTTTAGGTAATTGAGAGGTTTTGTTAAATTATTCTCCTGATCAATATTATAAACCCGCTTTAAATATTTTCCTTTTAATTGAAATAGAAAATTGCTATCCAAATCATAAACATGCATTTCGTGAACTACACCTCTTTGATGACCTTTATGGAGAATTACCCAATTTAAATTGGAGAAGGTTTGCAAATTACAATCGGTGCAGCTTATTGATTTACCGGAGTTTAGGTTAATCATTTTCTTGTGATATCCTTTAGTAATCAATACCATTTGATTACCGAGGTTTTTTATACTATGACTGTCGAAATCGATTAGCCTTTTTCCTTTTTCATCAATAAGGGCCTGCTTTCTAGCTCCGTATTTCCTGTGACCTTCTCTAATTTCAACAGTTGCAAATCCATCCTTAAATTCCTCAACAGAATGGTAAATTGGCTTCACAAGCACATTTCCAAGCGTATCTATAAATCCAAAATTTGTATCAGATTTAAAAATCAAATGGCTTTGCGGATTTTGAGCTTTTAGGAAAGCCGAGTTGGAAAGCAAAAAAATGCTGGCAAGAAGTAAGGTAATTTTTTTGGGATTCATTAGGGTAAATATAATTCGGAAATGTCCAAAAAAAAAGGCCGAACTAAACAGCTCGGCCTCAAATATGATCTAAAGTAATTTTTTATCGAATAACACTTACATTAACGGCGATTGGACCTTTCGGGCCTTTTTCCACTTCAAAAGTAACCATGTTTTGTTCTACAATTGGTTCTTTAGTATTGTTTATATGGACAAAAATACTTTGTTGGCTAGACTTGTCTTTAATAAAACCATAACCCTTAGATTGATTAAAGGAAATTACCACACCCTTACGGATGGATTCTAATTTATCCTCCTCAACTCTATCTTCTTTTTTAGGAACACCTAAAACTATTTCAGAAGCATCTACTTTATCTTGGATTGGAGGAGGTGTATTAGAGAAATTACCCATTTTATCTACATAAGTGATGTTATCACCCTTGTCTTCAGGATTAGCTTTTCGCTCCAACTTACGTTTGGCTTTTTCTTCTTTTTTCTTTAATCTTTTCTTTTCTCTTTCTTTTTTACCAAAGGTTTCTTGGGCTCTAGCCATGTATTACTCTAATTTTATGTTAATATTCTGCAAAGATAAGTTCTTTTCGTGTTATAAGCGTTAGTGAAGATTGGCTTATTGCTAAATATTTTAATAACAAGCTTTTAGTTTTATTCAAAGATTGTAATTCCCAAAGCATTCTCCAGATTATTAAGCTTATATTCGCAGCCTGGTTGAAACAATATAATTCTTCTAAGAAAAAATAGATTCAACCCTTCTCGGAATTTAAAATTCCTTTCTCTAACTGCGCTTTAGAGAAGTAAACCTCCAACAATTTTAGTTTTCTGAAATCGGCGCGGATCTCAGAATAAATATTAATAGCATTTGCTATATGAATAGATCAAGACCTTTTGCAAAAAAAAGGAGCAATAATTCAAATACCTCTGGTCCTAACCAGAAAAAGAAAAGACCTCAAACTGATAGAAGAAAATCTGGCCGTAAAAAGTCGGATTTAGATCCTCAATTACTCGTAAAAAAGGCCAGCGGGCAAG
>CAKZNE010000307.1 GCA_937129395.1 uncultured Cryomorphaceae bacterium
GTGAAGCTATGGAAGTAACTGAAGATTTAACTTTCGGTAGTTACGCCTCGGAAGAATGGATTCAGGACATCCGCAGTCGTAAAGATTTATTAGTCTGGAATGAAGGTAAGAAAGAACTTACCGCAGCAGACAAGAAGCTTGCGGCCCTGTTAAGTAACGAAGCCAAAACTGCAAACGCTATCTCAGATATTGTTGGCTCACTAGATATTTAAGTGAGCCACCACGATATTAAGTACACCCAGGAAGATCATTTATGGTCTTTCTTTGGTTTACCCGTAACGTTACAGCGGCCGAGAGGTAAGGCGCAGCAAGTACACTTAAATTATTTTATCAATCTGGGCAACAGAATAGTTATGGAAGGAGATTATTATAAAACCAAGGAATCAGTTTCCGAATACATTAAATTGGCGAAAGACGTTAATGGCAAGGCACTCATTGAAAAACTCAAACGGATTTTACCCTTAAATTCAAGCCTCCTTGAAATTGGTACTGGTCCCGGCAGTGATTGGAATATTTTAAACAATTCTTACAAAGCCATAGGTTCGGATAATTCACCTGAGTTTTTGAATCGTTTGATTGGCAAAAATCCTAAAGGAGAATTTCTTGAACTGGATGCCGCTACCTTAATTACCAATAGACAATTTGATGGAATTTATTCAAACAAAGTATTACATCATCTAAAAACTAAGGAACTGGAAAATTCAATTAGTCGTCAGCATAAAATATTGAACCCGAGTGGTATAATATGCCATTCGTTTTGGAAAGGGGAAGGTTCTGAAATTTTTTAAGGTCTCTTTGTAAATTATCACAATAAGAAGGATTTAAACGCAAAATTCAAAGACCTTTTTGAAATAATTTCAATTGAGGAATACAAAGAGTTTGACGATGGGGATTCACTTTTACTGATTGGAAAGAAAAAATAAGGTTTCAACCATTTGAAAAGCTGAAAGCCCAATATAATTTTGAACTTATCAACCGAAAGACCCTTCCCTGCCTTAGGACAAGAGTCCTTGTGTAACATTGAAAAAAATATTTTTCCTAAAATATCGATGAATCACTTTTACATATCTAGAATTATAGATATATTAGCCAAGTGAATTTAAGAACAGCAACAGAAATTGGAAAGTGTTTATCCAACCAAGTTAGATTTCAAATTATGGAATGGTTGAAGAATCCCGAAAAACACTTCCCACCTCATGAGACATTGAAGCACTTTAATGATGGTGTGTGTGTAACCTATATACAAGAAAAGGCAGGTTTATCGCAATCCACAATTTCCACCTATTTGACCAATATGGAAAAGTCTGGGCTTTTAATTTCCACCAGGCATGGCAAATGGTCTTATTTAAAAAGGAACGAGCAACTTATTGAGGAATATAGCCGGTTTTTAGTCAAATAGCTTTTTTTGAAAATTCACATTTATAATTCAGAATATGTAGATATGAAAGATCTAGAACTCAAACGTATTAATTCCCTTGACTACCAAGAGCGAATTATTGATCTTCTTCTCCAACTAAATGACAAACAGGACAGGGAAAAAGTGAAAATGCTTTTGACAGAAATGGCCCAATTACCAAGCTACATGTGTTTTGCATTATTTAAAAACAACATGCTAATCGGGGTTTGTAGTGGTTGGACAACAGTGAGAATCTATTGTGGTAAGCAATTGGAATTGGACAATGTAATAATTGATTCAACAACACAATCCAAAGGCTATGGTAAGTATTTTATGGAGGCTGTAAAGAAATGGTCCTTGGAAAACAATTATCAATCACTAAGTTTAAACACCTATGTAGAGAATTCTAGATCACATAAATTTTATTTTAATCAAGGCTTTGAAATTTTGGGTTTTCATTTTGAAAATAGATTGAATTCCAATATTATTTAAATTAGAAAGTGCCAAATGATTGAAAATAGAACCAATTGTGAAAACTGTGACTAGCAACCATCTTCCACCAAACAGCAGGGAAGCAATGATTTGTGCCTTTGAATGTACATTCTGCGAAATTTGTGTCCATACCATTCTACAAAACGTTTGTCCAAATTGTGGTGGGGGTTTTGAAAAAAGCCCCGTACTTCCAAAGGAATATTTGTCCAGGTATCCTGGCATAAAAAAATGACAATAATAAAACCTATTGATTTAAGTAAATTCAAACACATTTTAGAAAAATTTAAAAATTATAATCCAACAGAAAGAAAGCTTTGACAACCAATAAAGTGAAATTTAGAGAATTGAAAAAAGAAGATTGGGCAGAAGTCACCCTAATCTACAAACAAGGTCTAGAAACGGAAAATGCAAGCTTCCAAAGTGAAGTCTCAAATTGGTCAAATTGGAATGATGAACATATAGCAACTTGCAGAATTGTAGCTGAGTTGAACGATAAGATAATTGGCTGGTCTGCCCTATCTCCCGTTTCAGATAGATGTATTTATGGTGGCGTGGCAGAAGTAAGCGTTTATGTGGCTTCCAATAATGCAGGACAGAAAATAGGAACTGAGCTTTTAAATAACTTGATTACCGAAAGCGA
This sequence comes from uncultured Cryomorphaceae bacterium, assembly GCA_937129395.1. Taxonomy (GTDB): domain Bacteria; phylum Bacteroidota; class Bacteroidia; order Flavobacteriales; family Schleiferiaceae; genus CAKZNE01. The sequence goes on from CAKZNE010000307.1 coordinate 2,529, forward strand.
AGAAAATGGAATTTGGACTTTGCAAGCAGGAATTTTTCCCGAAAATAAGGCCAGTTTGAGAATCCACGAAAAACTGAATTTTAGAAAAGTTGGATACCGAGAAAAAATAGGTAAACTTAATGGTGTTTGGCGTGATATTGTATTATTGGAACGTAGAAGTAAAAAGATGGGGATTGATTAATTTCCCTTGGGACAGGTAAATTTATGCGAGCTACAAGGTTGCAAAGTAATATTGATTAAAAATGAAGAATTCTTTACATGATTAGAGTTTTAGTATTGGGAATTTCTATTTTTTCCTTCGGTTTTATTCAAGGGCAAAACGAGGCATTTATAGATTCCTTGAAATCACATCCTGAAAATCAAATTTTAATTCTAAAATCAAATTGTGTTGGATGTTTAGTTATCAACCATCCTTGCGAGGAATATTATGAAAATGGAAATCCTTGGAATCAATATATAATTTGGAAGAATAACGAAGGATACCATCTTAAAAGGTTCAACAATTGTGGCTCTTCTGCCGCTTTAAATCTAAAAAAATGGAAAGGCAAACCTTTTGAATTACTAGATAACAAATCCACCGAAATTGACAGTACAAAGCTAAAATATCCGCTGTCATACAATACAAAAGACTCTTTATGGTTCGAAACTGAAATTAACCATTATGAATATTTTCAATTCTCCTTTCCAAGTCATTCCATTGCTGAAATGGAAATTAAGAAATACGCATTTCGGGAAGAAAAACAAAGTGATGATATTTGGGAAAATGCCAATTTTGAATTCAAGAAAAATAGAAAGCGATACTTTTTTAATAACTCAACTGCTATTAAGTTCTTACTCGATAACCTTATCATGGTTTTGAACAAAAATGAGCAGAAACTAAAAATCATCAATAAACTTGAAAACTAAGGGATCTCCCCTATTGTTTTGGATGATTGAGAATTACTCACTTTTACCTAGACTTTTTTCCCTTCACAGCAAACCAATTTCTAAATAAAGGAGTGCTTTTTCCGCCTAATTCAGTCCTAATAGGTAGCATATTCTCCAATAAATAAATTCAAGCTATTAGTGTAAATAATAGTTCTATTCCACTTAAATAAAAAAACGCTAATTTCATAGCACTAATAATCACAAAACATATTACCAATGAACAAACAAGAAAATTTGGCAGCCATCGCGAAAAATCATCAAGATTTAACCGGTACCCTAATGAACAATTCCGCATTTTGCCTACCCATTGCTGGCCAAGATCCTCTTTTCACGGTAACTTGGAATCACAATTCACCTGGAAAAGTATTACTATACATTTACAATGGGAAATGTGAATTTACCTATGGGCCAAATGATTCTATATCCGGACAAAAAACTGTGTTTTTGGATTCAACGGGTCTACCTTTTGGCTACGCAACAAAGATAATTACCTTTAATGCAGGGGAAAAATTTGCTGTTGATTTAAAAAGTTATACCGACAAAGATTTCACCGGAACCAAAAGTTTAGGAGCCTCTTGGTAAAACACTAAATATTAAAACCAAATGAAACCCTTTGTTTTGCAGAGGGTTTTTTTATTTTTAAAAGTCAATTTGTTTTCAATAAAAACAAACCTAGTTCGTTTTCCAACCAGCTAATATGAAAGTCCAAAATTTGATTGAATTTAGCTCTGGTTAAAAAGAAAAGAGCAAAAATCTAAATGGGAAAGAAGAAACTAAATTTTGAAACCAAAGAAAGGGTATGAAAACAAAACTCACCAAAGAGTTTAATTTGAAATCCTCTTGGAGCCTATTAAAAATAATGCTTTTCTCCTGCTTTTCACTATTGGCTTATGGTCAGGATACCATTAAAAGGGAGGCCAGTATTAAATTCTCGAGTATAGAGTTTCCTGTAAAATCTAAAAGGTTTATCTCAAAAGTAAGATATGCACGTGAGGACATTGTTTACAATCCTAATAAAAATCGGATTGAATTCTGTTATTATTATGACCAAAAACGGATTTGCCTTGGGGAGAGTTATCAAATCATAAAGGATTCTATTATTTTAATTTATTCAAGTTTCTCAGATTCTGTTTTTCAGGAGTGGTCCTATTCTAAAATTGAAGAAAATAACTAAGTCATCTTCTTTAATAACGGTTTTCGG
>CAKZNE010000308.1 GCA_937129395.1 uncultured Cryomorphaceae bacterium
CTTGATGATACTAAAATTTCAATGCAAGGTTTTGGTGTGAAACACGACATTTTACAATGGATTCCTGGTGGTAAGGTTTTACCTTTTAGTGTATCCGGTTTTTTCGGTTATACGAGTGTTGATTATTCCCAATCCCTTGGTGATGAAAAAGAATTATTATTAAACTCTACAGGCTTTACAATCCGTGCCTTAGTATCCAAACGTTTACTTTTTCTTACTCCTTATATAGGACTAGGTGTAAATGGTGGTGGAACCAATATTCAACTCAACGGAACCTATGCAAATCCAATACCGGGCGGACAGGATTTTGTAAATCCAATAAACATTGATTCTGATAATGCGGGAGGATTTGTTGGAAATGTTGGTCTAAGATTCAAGTTTTTATTCGTGGGTGCAGTGGTAGTAGATTATACTTTTGGCGCTTATAATGCATTAACAGCAGGATTGGGATTTAGTGTTGATTTCTAAATAAAACCATCCTTAAGATTTATCAAATCCCCTACTTTTGTAGGGGATTTTTATTTTATACTATGAAAATTGTTTTTATGGGAACTCCAGGTTTTGCTGTTCCTTGTTTGTCCTTATTGCATGCTTCTAATATTGAGGTTGTTTCTGTTATAACAGCACCAGATAAACCTTCCGGCAGAGGAAGGAAATTACAATCGTCGGCAATAAAAGAATTTGCTGAAGAGAACGATATTCCAGTTTTGCAGCCTACTAATTTAAAAGATAGCGTTTTTTTAAAAGAACTGGAAGGTCTTAAAGCGGATCTTTTTGTAGTTGTGGCTTTCAGGATGTTGCCAACACTGGTATGGAAAATGCCACCAAAAGGTACAATTAACCTACACGCCTCCTTATTACCTAATTACAGAGGAGCCGCACCAATTAATTGGGCGTTAATTAATGGTGAGACTAAAACCGGACTAACGACATTCTTTATAAATGAAGATATTGATACAGGGTCTATAATAGACCAAAAGGAAATTTCCATTGTACCGGAGGATGATTTGGGAAGCTTACATGATAAAATGAGTTCATTGGGAGCTCAATTGCTTTTGAAAACTGTAGAAAATCTTTTTGAAGGAAATATTCAAGGAAAAGAACAGGTTAAACAAGAAAGCCACAAAGAGGCTCCAAAGCTTAATTCGGAAAATACCAAAATCGATTTTTTCCAAGATTCTGAAAAGGTTCATAATTTAATAAAAGGGCTTTCTCCATATCCAGGAGCCTATACTTTTTTGAAAAAGGAGGATGATCTCTTAAAGGTTAAAATTTTCAAAAGCTCATTTAGTAAAGAAATAATCTCTAAAAAAGTGGGTGTTTCGATAAATAACGGGAAAGATGAATTGCTTATTTCTTGTGGCCAAGGGCATTTAAAAGTCCTGGAATTGCAAATTCAAGGAAAGAAAAGGATGAAAATTAAGGACCTTCTAAACGGATTTAGGATCAATAATGAGGCTGAATTTGGTTAAATGTGGCGTTATCACTACAATTTCCCCCCCCTTTATTAACAAATGTTCAGAATTTTCAACAAAAACTGGTATTTTATGGGCATAATCTTGCGCAATCCCGCTATTCGTCTAACTTTGTTTGAACTTAATTGTTAATTGTTTAACCAATAAATTATTCATCATTATGAACAAAGCTGATCTTATTGATGCTATGGCTTCAGACTCTGGTATCTCTAAAGCTGCTGCAAAAAAAGCATTAGATTCTTTTACTGAAAACGTTTCTGGAACTCTAGAAAAAGGTGGAAGAGTAACTGTATTAGGATTTGGAACATTTTCAACTTCTGAAAGATCTGCCCGTGAAGGACGTAATCCTCAAACTGGTAAGAAAATTCAAATCCCAGCTAAAACTGTTGCTAAATTTAAAGCTGGTTCCGATTTAAACGGAAGACTTTAATTAGTTGTAATACCTAAGCATTAAAATCCCGCAATTGCGGGATTTTTTTATTTCCAAACTTTTAGGAATCGCCAATTTCCTGACATATCCCTAATCAATTCAGTTTCCCACCCTTTATTTCCAAACAAGCTTTTGGTTTCCATTGCCAAATACTGGTTAATTTCAAAGTACATGGTTCCATTTTCGTTCAAACATTGTTGTCCTATTCTTTCCAAGGCAGCATAAAAAATTAATGCATCAGTATCTTTTACAAATAAGGCAAGGTGCGGTTCAAAGTCCAAAACCCCATTTGACATTTCCTTTTTCTCCAGTTCTCTTACATAGGGGGGATTACTTACTATAAGGTCAAAGGTTTTATTTAAATTTTCATGGTTCAATAAATCCAATATGGCGAATTCAACCGGTAAATTTGCATCAGTAGAATTTTGGTTGGCGATTTCTAATGCCGCGCTTGAAATATCATAAGCATGAACTATAGATGGTGGGAAAATCTTTTTCAAAGCCAAACTTATACATCCACTTCCACAACCAAAATCAGCAATAGATCCGGGTATTCCCATTCCATCCTTGGAAATAAAGTCTAGCAATTCTTCCGTTTCTGGACGTGGAATTAAAGTGTTTTCATTCACTTTGATTTTCATTCCGTAAAATACGGTTGAACCTAAAACGTATTGATAAGGAATGCCTTTTTTTAACTCAGAAATAGAACTTTCCCATTTTTCTTTGCTGCCTGCTACCCATTCGAAATCTTTAAATCTTAAGTCATCCTGAGAAATCAATAAAATTTCTTCCATAAAAATTGGAAATAAGAACTGCAGTTCATTTTTGCTAAAAGAATTTTCAAGCTCTGTTTCAAATTGATTTTTAAGGTCTTTTATTTTCATATCAAACAAAAAAAGATCCCACAAGGAGATCTTTTAAATATATAATTATCGAGCTATTTACTTTTCGTTGGCCGTAAATTGCTCCATCACAGCATCACTAATTCCCATATTACTAAATCCTCCATCGTGGAAAAGGTTTTGTAAGGTCACCTTTCTAGTTAAATCACTAAACAAGGTAATTACATAATCTGCGCATTCTTGTGCAGTTGCATTTCCTAAAGGTGAAGTTTTATCAGCAAAGCTTATAAAACCGTCAAAACCTTTAACCCCACTTCCTGCGGTGGTCATGGTTGGAGATTGTGATATTGTATTTACTCTTACTTTCTTTTTGGTTCCAAAATGATATCCAAAGCTTCTTGCAATACTTTCCAAATAAGCTTTGTTATCTGCCATATCATTATAATCTGGGAAAGTTCTTTGAGCCGCCATATAAGTTAAAGCTACAATACTCCCCCACTCATTCATGCTATCTAATTTCCAGGCAGTTTGCATTACTTTATGAAAAGAAACGGCCGATACATCCCAACCTTTTTCCAACCAATCGTAATTTAAATCGGTATAATGTCTTCCTTTTCTAACATTTACAGACATGCCTATGGAGTGTAAAACAAAATCAAGCTTTCCACCTAATATTTCCTCGGCCTTAGTAAATAAATTTTCCAAATCTTCCAAAGAAGTAGCATCTGCTGGTATAATTTCAGAAGATGTTGCTTCTGCTAATTTGTTGATCTCCCCCATTCGCATGGCTACTGGAGCATTTGTTAAAACGAACTTTGCACCAAAAGCATGAGCGTTTTCAGCTACTTTCCAGGCAATAGAATTAGAATCTAAAGCACCGAAAATAATTCCCCTTTTTCCTTCTAAAAGTTGTGAAGACATAAATTTTAATTTGATCTGATTCGGGGGTAAAGGTAATCCAATTTTAGAATTTGAAAACCTTTAAAATTATTAATTCTACTATGGAATTCCGATGTATTTATGGCTTTGCAAACTAATTTGCCATTTTGGATTGGCCATTACATACTCCGAAATTAAGGGTATCACCTTTTCTCTTTTACTCCATTCCGGTTGTAAATATAGTTTACAATCCTTCCCTACCTTTTTAGCATGATCTTCAGCCCATTTAAAATCATGTTGATTAAAAATAATGATCTTTAGTTCATCTGCTAATTCATAAATTGATTCTACTGGTGGTTTTGTTTTTTTCGGAGATAAGCAAAACCAATCCCATTCCCCACTATTTACATAAGCCCCAGAAGTCTCCAAGTGAATAGAAAGACCCTTTTCTTTAAGCGAATTTGTTAGGGGTAACATATTCCAGGTTAAAGGTTCCCCTCCAGTTACAACAACCGTATTGGAATAATTTGCTGCATTTTCGGCAATATGCTCAATTGATGTTGGTGGATGCAGATCTGGATTCCAACTTTCCTTTACATCACACCAGTGACATCCAACATCACAACCTCCAATTCTAATAAAATAAGCAGCCTTGCCGCTATGGTATCCTTCTCCCTGTATGGTGTAAAACTCCTCCATTAAGGGCAACATCTTACCCTTTTGGACCAAGTTATTTACGCTTTTTTGCATTTAGCAAAGGTAAGATAGATCAATGGAAAAATTATTTATTTGTTGAAAATAGGGCTGAAAACAATTCATTTTTATCGATCATCGGCTGCAATTGATTTTGAGAATGTTTTAAATTGCATTTTCGAAATGTATATAGTATGCCGACAAAAAAAATAGTACTCGCTTTTATTCTGGTCCTAGGTTTTGGATTTCAATCTAATGCTCAAAAGTTGAGTGCAAGGGCTGGGATTATGCCAAACGATTGGTTGAGTAGACAAGGTGTTCCAGCATTCTTAGAAGTTGGTTTTGAATATGCTCCTATTCGATATTTAAGCGTTATTACGAGCTATAAAATATTTGATGATTCTTTTGAGAAAAATTCAGCTTTTGGAAGGCCTGGAAGTGAATTTAGCTTTCAACCCCGTTTTTATTTTGATAATGAAGATTTTAATGACGGGCCATTTTTTGCATTTCCTGTATCCTATGCCATTCACGGAAAATACACAGGGATCAATCTATTAAATAATTGCCAAACTACTTCCCATCAAAGTTATATGGAGTACTCTATGTTTCTAGGTTATAAAACCTCTGGAAGATGGGGATTGGAATTTTTTGGTGGTCCATCACGAAGAATTACAGATTTTTTCGAAACTTCTACTTGCGGAGAAAGTGCAAATATTGAACGAACTATAGGAACTTATAGAAAATGGCTTTTGGAGGTTGG
>CAKZNE010000309.1 GCA_937129395.1 uncultured Cryomorphaceae bacterium
CAAAGGCTCTTTGGCTTGTTTTATATCGTTCTTTATGTCATTCCAGTCTTTTTTCACAAACCGTTTTTTGTTTTTAATCTTATCCTTAAAAGCTGTTTTGCCCTTGTCAACTGACTTCTGCTCGCGGCTTCTTTAATTCCTAATCTTTTTGCAACTTCTTTATGCTTATATCCTTCTATTTCTATTAAGTTAAAAACCGTTCTATATCCAATTGGCAGGGAGTTTATAAATTCAAGTAAATAATCTAAGTCGTTAATTTCATCAACTTCGGGGGTTTGTTTTAAAACATTTTCAAACTCCCAGTCATTACTTAAATAATTAACTTTTCGTTTTTGATTTGCATTCAAACACTCACGAATAATTATGCTACGAATCCAACCTTCAAAGCTGCCTTCACCCTTATAAGAGGAAAGCTTATTGAAAACTTTAAAAAAACCTTGATTTAGCACTTCACCCACTTCGGAGGAATCAAACAAATACCTTCGACAAACTAATTTCATTGTTGGACCGAATAATTCAAAAAGTTCCTTTTGAGCAATTCGATCCTTCTTTAGACATAATTGAAGTAGCTTATCAAGTTGATCTGGAACTTTCGGCTTCAATCCTTCAGGTTTATATTAGGAAAGACAAGGCCAACAGTAGAAACGCTGCATGAGGGTGGAAAAAAAAAAATTATTGTACGAGTTTCGATATAGAATTTTTCTTGCAACATGGCCATGGAGATCTGTTCAAAATAATGAAAATCAAAATGCGATAGCTTTTTTTGAAACAATTCCCCAGCCATGTACAGGTTTTAAAGTCAACCAATGTTATCTTTCAATCCTCTTAGAATCTTTTCTTCGCATTAAGTGAATTAAAGCCAAGATTGGACCTATTCCAAGAATCATAAAAATCATGGGTGTATCAAATTGGACTCTTAATTCATCCAGAATTTGGATACTTAATATGGTTAGAAAAAATCCGATGGAGTTGACAATGGTGAGGGCGGTACCTCTTAATTCTATAGGTGCATTTTGAGCTACCAAGGTCGAAAACAGAGGTGAATCAGCAATGACAAAAACCCCCCAAAAAAGAAGGAAGGGAATAAAAATTATCGGTGAGTTAAGGGCAAACATTAGGGGTGAAATGAAACAACAGAACCCAGAAGCGACCAAAGCAATTATGGCTATTCGCTTCACTCCTTTTTTATGAGCAAGCTGCCCACCAAGAATGCAACCCAAGCTACCAATTCCAATAACCAAGAATGAAAGTAAAGGGATATTTAATTTGGCTTCTGGATGTAGCTCCCCATAGAGTTGTAAAATAAATGGAACAAAAGCCCAAAAGGCATATAGCTCCCACATATGTCCAAAATAGCCAAAAGCGGCGGCTCTGAATTTCGAACTTTTAAAAACATAAGGTATAGCTCTTAAAGAAATTTTCTGACTTGCTTTTCTAAATGGGCCATCAGGAACCAAGCTCCACATTAATACACCACCTAAAAGGGCTAAGGACGAAGTGCAAATTAACACGACTTCCCAAGGCAGATCTCCCTTCAGGTCCTTTAACAAATGTGGAAAGGCTGTACCAATAACAAGAGCACCGACCAAAAATCCTAGAGATTTACCCAGACCCTTTTCAAAATAATCCGCAGCTATTTTCATTCCTACAGGATAAATACCAGCCAGAAAAAAACCAGTTAAAAAACGCAGGAGAATAAGACTATTATAGGTATTGAAACTTCCAATAACCCCAAAATTAAAAAGCGCTCCAAGAATTGCACAAACAAAAAATACTTTGGAAGGTGAAAAACGATCCGAAATGGAAAAAAGAGCAAAAACTAAGGTTCCAATTATAAAACCAAATTGAACAGAAGAAGTAAGATGACTTAAAGCATTTTCATCCAGTCCAAAATTGCTTATCAAATCGTACATAACTCCATTCCCTGCAAACCATAGGGAAGTACAGAAAAATTGTGAAATTACAATTATTGGAAGTATATGCCTAGAGGGATTCATAATAGGCATCATACAAGCTAAAGGACATTTTTGTCATAGAGATTCAAAACTACAACCTTTAGATTATAATTTTTAGTAGCTCAGGTAAAAGGAAATTTAGGAAGCACTTCTTTTAATCAGTCTTGTAAACTTGGATGATTGCTATTTTTTTACAATTTTTTGAAAAACCATTCCATTTACTTCCAATAGCAATAACCCAGGACTAAACCTCAATAAATCTAGATCCACATTCAAAGTTTCAGATTCAAATTTTCGATTCAAAAGGCATTTTCCATTGGGACTCCAAACCTTTACTGATTTAATATTTAAGCCTTTTATTCCCCTAATCTGGATCTTATCTTGTGCCGGATTGGGATGAACGGTAAAACTTGAAGCTTTATAGTTTGTCATCTCATCTTGCCCTAGTCCAAAGGTGCTACAAATGGCATTGGGTCCGTGGAGGTAATCACCATCATAGTAAGCCATATAACCAACACTATCTCCATCAATGACACTAGGTTCTAAAAAGCTCACATATAAAGTATCGTTGATAAAGCCAAAATGAGCAGGTGGTCGTTTGAATTGAGAAGGAGTGCCACACCACTGGTGACCATCCCAACCCGCGAAAAATGGAATTTTAACGTCGCCAAATCTATGATCACTAATTTGACCTCCATCAATGCTGGTATATAAAATATTATCATATGCAAACATATCATGAACAAAACCTTCTACCCCATTCGCAAACTCTTCCCATTGTAGGCCATTCCATCGTGCAATAAAATCGCCTGGATCATTTGGGAATACCGATTTTGAAAAGGTTCCGCCCATGTAAAGTTGACCTTTGTAAAATTCAAAATCAAAAGCTCGAGATGTGGATCCAGACAATCCATTTCCAAAGCCATGCCATTGCTGGCCATCCCATCGAGATAAACCCCTAAACGTGCTGCCTAAAGGGGAACCATTGTTAATCGTTAAGATGTCTCCATTGGGAAGTATTTCAACCTTATAATATGTTGCACCAAAGTAGCCTACAGTCTCAGTTGGATGAATAACAGAATAAGGATATTGCCAAGATTGACCTCCGTTCGAACTCATAAATTGATCGCCTATTAGCTTGACCGTATCATAATAACTCCCTCCAGCTATTATCATCGAATCGCCTTTCGCGGACATATGAAATGCGGAAATAAGGAGTTTAGAAGCACCTTGCTTATCGTTGACTGTCCATAGACTATCGTTAAACCACTTTATTAATCCTGTATCTGCTAATGTATCTCCGCTATCATCTTGAACCAGGTTTAGAAAGCTTCCTAAAATGTAAAGAGTGTCCCCGTACATTTCAATGTCACTGGCTATATTGCCGAAATAACCTGAAAATGGCAATGGAACCCATTTCCCACCTTCTCTGTACGCCACATTTCGCCTTAAAGAATCTGTATCCCAATATCCTCCATAAATCCATTCTTTTCCGCCCAGATTTGTTTTAAATTTCAATTCGAAACCAACTGGAAACCCACCTCCCGGTTGAATGGAGTGAAGATCGTCATTAGCTGGCTTCCAGCCTTGTGCAAAACCAATGGAAGGAAAAATCATTAAAATGAGAACCACATATTTAAAGCTTAAGCAATTTTTCACGTTCTGTTCCATTGATTTCGATAATATAGATCCCTGTTTTTAGATTTGAAATTTCAAGAAAGGTAAAAAATGTTTGTGGTTTGAAGGTTTTATTTAAAATGACTTTGCTCTTTAAATCCATAAAAGCTTAGGATGGGAAAAACATAAAAGTTCCCTTTGCTGAATGCGATAAATGGAAAACTGGTAAAAAGAATTGGAGCGGCTAGTTGATTGGAATAAATGCTCAGAGGAAAAACCAATTCACAAAAAAAGCCTGAGCGATTTACTCAGGCTTTTTTGTTGTCCCACAAGGAATATTTTTCGAGTCCCGATGTGCTTGCATATCAATTTATTACCAAGGTTCGTAAAATTCAGTGGGAAGTTTTAGACCCTTGGATTACCCCATTTTAAGTCGGATAAAGATACAAACTAATCCTTCCAAAGCTTTCAAGGACGTCGTGCTATTTTGTATATGTATATTTGACTTAGATCAAAACATACCTTAAAACAGAACTTCGATGAAAGAAGATGGTTCAAAATTAAATGTCACATCATCAGCGATAGAAAAAGGTCTTGATATTGCAAAAGATTTTTTAGATAAACTAATTTTTCCCGCCGTTGAGGAAACGGGTCTTTTAATAAAGGAAAAGGCGACTTATTGGAAATTTAAAAATCAAGTAAGAGTCCTTATGAAGGCCCGCGAATATTGCGAAGGTAAGGGTATTAACCCGAAGGCTGTATCTATGAAAATATTATGCCCATTGCTTGACCATGCAGCTTTAGAGGAGGATGAGCATTTACAGGACAAATGGGCCTTTTTATTAGGAAATCTAACTGATTCTGAACAGAATGTTGAAAATCATGTTTTCCCATATTTACTTAGTCAAATCTCTAGAAAAGAGTTTAAATTGCTGGAAAGTTTAGACATTTTTAATATCCCACTTGTAACAAAGTTGGAAACAGAATACAATTTATTAAAGGAAAATCTCAAGCAATTAAAGGCTTCCAATCACAGGAATTATAGGTTATATATGGAAACTACGGGGGAAATTAGAGAAAATGTTGCGAATAAGAATCGTTTAAAAGTTTTGGTTGAGGAAAATATTGAGAATTTTGAAATTGAAAACTTGGTGCGATTGGGACTTGTTGTAATTGAACCGTTTCTATTCGGTGCTACCGAACAGTTAAACTCTGAGGTAGATACTAAATATGGAGAGGTAGTTATCCCTCCATTGGATGTGGAAATATATTCCCAAGACAGAGATATTTCCATTACGGAACTTGGAATTAAATTCATAAATGCTTGCATGGAAAAATATGATCACTAAATAAATATTTCGCAATATTGCTTCATTTCGCGTGTTTTCCTTTCCTTTCCGATGTGGACGTAAACAAATGTCTCAACAATACTTTTATGACCCAAAAGATTTTGTAAAACTTCAAGGCTTCCCCCAGATTCTAGAAACTGAGATGCGAAAGTGTGCCTGGCCTTATGGAAGGTTAAATTAATTGAAGAACCAATTCTTTTACCAATGACCTTTAAACTTTGATTCATCCTTTGATTGGTCAATACTTTGCCCAAAGGGTTAGTATTTTCTGGATCGCAAAAATTGAAAGCCATTTTTGATAGTGGAATTTCCAATTTAGTCCCCTCCCTTTTC
>CAKZNE010000310.1 GCA_937129395.1 uncultured Cryomorphaceae bacterium
ATAATTCTATTTAATTTAACGAAATTAAACTTTAACTTAAATTTACTTAACTTAAAAATTTTTAATTATGAAACTAATTATTATTTTAAGTTAAATTAATAGAGGAGGAATCTATTAAATATTACTAATATTTTTAACTATTTAAATAAGTGTTCTGTTTATTTAACTAATTATTTTTCATTATAAAATTTAAAATTTAAATTTTTTAAAATCTTTTAATTGTTTTAAGATCATATTATTCTTTAGATATGTCTACATTAAATGTGTCAAACTAATTTAATGTAAATGGAAAACCATCTAGATTTAATTATGCTGTTTAATTTAAATTTTAGATAAATATTTATTTACCATTTCCTTATGTTTTTACTTTAGTATCTAAAGAAAATATCTAATTTTAAAAATATCTTAATTCATTAGCTTCAGGACTAAAAATTACTCAATCATTAAATTTATTTAAAATTTCTAAAGATTACTCTTTTGTATAATCAATCTTTAATTAATCTAACAATTAAAAAAATGTCTCTTAATCTATACTTTAAGAACTATATATTGCACTTGTTGAACCAGTACCAGTATAAATTAAAATACCTAACGATTTAATTTCATTTTTTGAAATTAATTCATTATCTATATTCATTTTATATCTAACACTTTCACAACTTACTTTAGAACAAAAACTGATATCATTAAGTGTTTAAAATTTTTTAATTTCTTCTGTATTTTTATTCTAATATTAAATTATTAATCTTTTTCTATTTATAAATTAAATATCTTATTAGTTTATTTTTTTAATAAGATTAGACCATGCCTATATACTATTTTCAATTAAGCATAAAAATCCTCTTGATTATTATGGATTAGAATTAATCCCAATTAAAGGTATTTTATTATTTTTGATTGTTTTACTGGCCTATAAATAAGTACCATCACCACCTAATGAAAATATCATATCAAATTATTCTATAAATTTGTTTTTTTCTTTTTCTTCCAATTATAATATTTCTCCTAAACAATAAACTTAAATATTTTTAAATTAGTTACTAAAATTTTACTTTATATTTATACCTAATTAATAATTTGTTTCATTAAATTCTTTATAAGCTGCTGTATAAGCTAAATCAGCTGAATAAACACCAAAATTTAAAGCTTGCATTTTAGGGTCTGTATAGCTATCAGAATTTGCAATATCATTCAATAATTCGCCATTAAAAGCTAAACCACTTTCTTTAATAAAACCAAACATTTCATCTGGTGATGGAATTCTGTAATAAGTTTGGTTTTCTGTTTCGCTTGTTTCTTCAACAACTTCTTCAGCTTGAGCCTCTTCTACTTCGCCAGTTAATTCCCTGCGAAGTTTTAATACGTGATGTCCTACTTTCCATCTCTCTTCTGGAGAAAGCTGAGCCGCATGCGAACCCATGTTTCCTTTTCCATAAGTGATAACATGAAAAATACTCCCTTCTGTCAATTCTCTTTCAGCATAGGAAGGAACTCCAAGAAATTTCTCTCTAGTCATTAATATTCCCTGGCCATCTCCTTTGGTACCATGACAGTGTCCACAGAAAATGCCGTATAATTTTGCAGCTTCTTCAAGCTCCATTTCATTCATAACAATAGAAGCAGGGGCTTTCATATTCGCTTTCGCTAGCTCGTATCCTTCTGTTGTATTGTCAAACTTTTCGTAGCTCATAAAACCTCTAGCAATTGTTCCGGCAACTGGCTTTCTTGAAGCCAAACTATCACTGAAAAAACTATTAGGTTGATAAGCTTCCAAAGCTGGTCCTCTATACATATCGGGCATAAATTCCCAACCAGTAGAGTTTTTGTCGTTACCGCATGAACTCAAAAGGATTCCTCCTGTGATCATGGCTAATAGGGTAAAAATGTTTTTCTTAAGCATCGATACCTAGTTATGAGTTTCGCTAATCTCTATTGCTCCGCTGTCGCGAAGAAGAGACATTAATTCTTCTTTTTCTCCTTTCAATTCCACTTCCATAAGAAACTTATCATCTGTAGTTCTAGGATCTGGATTTTGTGCTTTTCTACCTGGATAAATATCATTCCTAATAAAGAATGTCCAAACCATAAGGTGAGCTGCAAAAAACACAGTTAATTCAAACATGATTGGAATAAATGCTGGAAGGTTTTCTCCCCAAGAAAAACTTGGTTTACCACCAATATTCATTGGCCAATCCACGATCATCATTCCGTATGTTAGGGAAATAGCGGTGGTTAAACCCAAACAACCATACATAAATGCAGCGATTGCTATTCTAGTTCCTTTTAATCCTAGGGCATGGTCTAAACCGTGCACCGGAAATGGACTATATACTTCATTGATGTTGTAGCCTTTGGCTTTTACATCCTTTACACCTTTCAATAACACATCATCGTCATCGAACAGGGCACTGATTATTGTTGTATTATGATTAGTGGCCATCCTTGTCGTGTAATTTTTTAAAGTTCTCTCCAGATGATTTCAAAATGGTTTTCAATTCCGCTTGAGCGATAACCGGGAAGGTTCTTGCATAAAGAAGGAATAAAACAAAGAAGAAACCAATTGTACCTATAAAGATTCCGATATCTACGAATGTGGGTGAGAACATACTCCATGATGATGGAAGATAATCTCTATGTAATGAGGTTACAATAATTACGAATCGCTCAAACCACATACCGATGTTTACTACTATCGAAATAAAGAAAGTAAACATGATACTTGTTCTCAATTTTTTGAACCACATAAACTGTGGACTAAATACATTACAGGTCATCATACTCCAATAGGCCCACCAATATGGTCCGGTGGCTCTATTGAGGAAGGCATACTGTTCATATTCCACTCCACTATACCAAGCGATAAACAATTCTGTAATATAAGCTACACCCACAATGGATCCTGTAAGCATAATTACAATGTTCATCATTTCAATATGCTCGATGGTGATATAATCCTCCATCTTAAACATCTTTCTTACGATGATCAATAAGGTTTGTACCATGGCAAATCCTGAGAAAATCGCCCCTGCAACAAAATAAGGAGGGAAAATCGTGGTGTGCCATCCTGGAATAACCGAAGTGGCAAAATCCATGGATACAATGGTGTGTACAGAAAGTACAAGTGGTGTTGCTAAACCTGCTAAAACCAAGGATACTTCCTCAAATCTTTGCCAGTGTTTTGCTTTTCCACCCCATCCAAAACTTAAAATCTTGTAAATGTGTTTTGTAACTGGACGAACGGCGCGATCTCTGATCATTGCGAAATCAGGAATCAGTCCTACATACCAGAATACTACCGATACAGAGAAATAAGTTGAAATCGCAAATACATCCCACAATAGTGGTGAGTTAAAGTTTACCCATAAGGACCCAAATTGATTTGGAATAGGGAAAACATAATAGGCTTGCCAAATACGTCCCATGTGAATTCCTGGGAATAATGCTGCTTGGATAACCGAGAAAATCGTCATGGCTTCCGCTGAACGGTTAATTGACATTCTCCATTTCTGACGGAATAATAAGAGTACCGCGGAAATAAGTGTCCCTGCGTGACCAATTCCTACCCACCATACAAAGTTGGTAATATCCCATGCCCAATCTACAGTGTTATTCAATCCCCAAACTCCAATTCCTACACCAATAGTGTAAAGAATACAGCCAACACCCCAAAGGAATGCTATTAAGGATAATGTGAATACGATCCACCAAGATCTAGGAGCCTTAGATTCTACAGGTCTGGCTACATCCACAGTAATATCGTGGTAGCTCTTTTCACCTGTAATTAATGGAGTCCTTATCGGAGCTTCGTAATGCATACGTTGATCTTTATAATTTTATTAAGCTCTGTTTCTAACTTTCGTCTGGTAAAATACCGATGGCTGTGTACCTACATCTTCCAACAAATGATACATCCTATCATCCGATTTCAATTTAAATACTGCACTATCTTTATCATTTACATCTCCAAATGTAATCGCACCGGTATCACAAGCAGTCTGACAAGCCGTTTGAACTTGACCATCTTTTATCATCTGTCCTTTTTTCTTAGCATCTAATTTTCCTAATTGGATTTTTTGGATACAGAAAGAACATTTCTCCATTACCCCACGTGTACGTACTGTAACATCTGGGTTCAACACCATTTTACCGATATCATCGTTCATAGCGTAATTCACACCAAAACGATCTGGTTTATTATGGTATTCAAACCAATTAAACCTTCTTACTTTATATGGACAGTTGTTGGCACAATATCTCGTTCCAATACAACGGTTATACGTCATTTGATTTAGTCCCTCACTACTGTGAGTTGTTGCCGCAACTGGACAAACTGTTTCACAAGGTGCGTGATTACAATGCTGACACATTACAGGTTGGAATACTACTTCTGGACTTCCAGATGCTTTTTCCATTTCCGCAAACATATCGGTTACACCTTTAGAACCTGGCATAATACCAATTCCTTCGTAACCTTCTGCTTCAGCTACTTCTTCAGTCATATCACTGCTGTAATATCTATCGATACGCAACCAGTGCATGTTTCTGTTTTTTCTAATTTCTTCTTTTCCAACAACAGGAACGTTGTTTTCCGAATGACAAGAAATTACACAAGCTCCACAACCATTACATAGGTTCAAGTCGATGGACATATTCCACATGTGCCCAGTTTCGTGATCGAAATCATCCCAAAGGTTGGTTTCTTCTGCGCCTAAAGGTCCTTTAAAAGTTTCGAAAACTGTTGGTTGATTCCAACCTTTTCCTGTTTCACTTTTTGCAGGCTTGTTTAAATAAGTATCTAAGGAAACTTCATTTACAATCTTTCTTCCCATCATGGTATGAGCCATTTGGAAGCTTGCAAATTCATGCTCTCCTTCTGCTTTTGAAATTGTAATTCCTGCAGAATGAGATCCGTTCATTAAGGTAAAGGCGTTAACCCCTACTTTATCTGCAGCTTTTCCTGCTCCTTCTCTTCCGTATCCAATAGCTAAACCAATAGTTCCAGCCGCTTGTCCCGGTTGAATTAATACTGGTGCATTTAATTCTTGTCCATTTGCTTTAAGGGTAACCATACTCCCATTCAAAGCACCATTGGCTAGATTTCTATTCATCAGCTCCATACTGATTGCATCAGCAGCCGACATGGTAACGTAATTGTCCCAAGACAATCTTGTAACTGGATCTGGTAATTCTAATAACCATGGGTTGTTTGCCAAAACACTAGCTCCCATTCCTGCTTTTTGGTAGAATAAGACTTCAAAATCACTTGACTTGGACTTTGTTAATCTGGCAGCTGCTTTTTCTGCAGCCATATTCATATCCAAATTAATTGTGGAAGAAATTTCTTCAACAACATCCGTAATAACTTCTTCAACCATAGAAGTTGTAGAAGCAAATACTCCATCATGAAGCGTTTTATTCCAACTCCCACCATTTAGAATATTGTTATTCCAGTTGGCAGCAACATAATCGTTATACGATTCCCCTTTTCCTAACCAGTTTAATAAACAATCCTCTGTTTGTCGAGTATTGAATAATGGGCTAATTACAGGTTGTTGCAAACTATAATGTCCGTCTGCTGGCATGGCATCGCCCCAACTTTCTAGGTAATTATGTTTTGCACAGATGTATTTTGCTTTGGAAGCGGTTTCGTCAGACTTTTCAGTAAAAGAAAGAGTACAAGCCACTTTTTTCATTCCAGCTTCAAACTTACCATCATTGGCAAATCTGTAAACCGGATTAATATTATCCATTAATAAAGCTCCAACTTTACCACCATTCATATCGGTGATTAGTTGCGCCATATCTTTATCGTTTCCTTGACGTAAATACGTTCTTGTATCATAGTCCACAACATTTCCGTCGTTTCCTAATAATTTGTTGATGGCGATAACAAGCGTTTCAATATCTGCGCTATTATGTCCAGAAACAACCAATCCATTCTTACCCGCTTTGATCAAATCTTTTGCAGCAGCCTTAATTTCAGCGGAAGCTTTAGCATTTGATAAAGTAGTAGCTCCTTTAGCAGAAGCAATTTCATTGTGAAGGGCAACTAGAGCCATTCCAACTTGACTTGGCTTTAATTTATGTCTTTGATCAGCATTAGATCCGGTAAGGCTCAAATTAGATTCGAACTGAATATGACGAGACATATTCTTACCTGGCTTTCTGCGAACGGCATAATCACCACTAACATTTTGACCAATCCAATCTCCAAGGAAATCTGCATCGAAACTTACGATGGCGCTTGCATTTTGAAGTTTATAGGTTGGGAAGGCTCTTTTTCCAGTAGAAGCTTCGTAAGCATCTAATTTTCCAGAATAAGAGAACATGTCGTAAGAAACATGTTTGAAATTTTCATACTTCGCTTGGTATTCAGCAACAATGGCTTTAAAGCTTGGGCTAATAACAGTAGAAGTAAGAAGAACAATTTGCTTTCCACTAGCAGCGGCAGATTCTAGGTCTGCAGTAACAGCGGCGTCAAATTTATTCCAGCTTTTGCGTTCTCCATTCACTAAAGGAAAGCGAGAACGTGTAGCATCATATAAGTTTAAAACAGAGGCGTGGATACGAGCATTTGCTCCACCATTAATGCCAGCCATTTTATTGTTTTCAATTTTGATTGGACGACCTTCTCTTGTTTTCACAAGGATAGACGCATAATCAGCTCCATCGAAATAGGAACTTGCGTAATAATTAGCAATTCCTGGGATAATTTCTTCAGGTGCCACTACATAAGGTATGGACTGAATTACTGGAGTTTCACAGGCTGCTAAAGTTGCAGCGGCTGTAGAAAATCCTACATATTTAAGAAAGTCTCTTCGGCTCGTATTGGAGCTATCTAAGCTTTCTTTATCCCCAAGAAACTCTTCGTTAGAAATTTCGGATGCAAACTCATTTTCTTGTAAGTTCTTTACAAGGTCAGAGTCTTGAAGCTCCTCAATTCCTTTCCAGTATTTTTTAGTTTCTGCCATTATTATTAGGAAAGATTATTCAAATATTAATAGTGACACTTGCCACATTCCAAACCACCAATCATTTCTACAGTAATCTCTGCATCATCACCGAATTTTTCTTTCAGTTTTTCATGCATTTGAGGGTAGTATTCATTGGACTCCACTTGTACTTTTGTTTCACGGTGACAATTGATACACCATCCCATTGTTAATGG
This sequence comes from uncultured Cryomorphaceae bacterium, assembly GCA_937129395.1. Lineage (GTDB taxonomy): Bacteria > Bacteroidota > Bacteroidia > Flavobacteriales > Schleiferiaceae > CAKZNE01. The sequence goes on from CAKZNE010000310.1 coordinate 7,169, forward strand.
AGAATATTGAGAAACTTCCTCCATCTCCTCTACAGGACCGTGGCAAGTTTGACAAGCAACTTGACCAGCGGTAACATGCTGAGAGTGGTTGAAATATGCTAAATCAGGTAAATTGTGAATACGAATCCATTTGATAGGCTTCACTTCGTAGTCTTCAATATAGGCGGCCTTTTCCGCATCCCAACCTACTGCATCGTAAATTTTAGCGATTTCTGTCTCACCATATTTTGGTCCTTCTGAAACATTCATGTGACAGTTCATACAAACTGAGGCCGATGGAATGTTGGAATGTTTACCTTTTCTAGCACCGTAGTGACAGTAATTACAATCTATTTGATTTTCACCTGCATGAAGCTTGTGGGAAAATTTAATAGGCTGGTCTGGTTGGTAATCTTGTTTCAAGCCAATTTCCATTAATCCTAAATAAGTCTGTTGTAAAAACACAATAGCAATAAGGATAGTAAGAAGAGTTGTAATTTTTGGATTTTTAAGAGCTGTACGGGTAATTCTATCCGCATCTTCAGCTATAGAAGAAGTAGGATCACCTTTAACGGCTTTAAGTGTATTTTTTACCCTGGTTAATAAGAATACCAAGAAGAATAAAATTCCACCAAGGATTAATAAGACCATTGTATTGTCGGGCTCCGGAACTGGTATTCCGTCTGGGGTTTCCACTTTTGGAACAGCAGGCTCAGCAGCTGTATAGGCCAAAACATTATCAATATCCTCATCTGAAAGACCAGGGAAAGGAGTCATTAAAGATCCTTTGAATTCTTCAAAGATTGCAATGGCATCTGCATCACCGCTAGCTCTAAACTCAATATTGTTACGGATCCATTTTTGGAGCCATTCGCGAGTTCTTCTTTCGGTTACACCTGCTAAAGCTGGTCCAACGGACGGTTTATTTAGCTTGTGGCAAGCAGCACATTTCGAATTAAAAATAGATTTTCCTTTCGCCACATCTCCTTCAATATCCTGAGCGGACACGAAGAAAGTGCTCAATACCAATAATATAGAAAGAATGGCTTGCGGCAAGCGTCGGTTAAAGCGGTTTTTCATTGTATATACCATATAAATATAGCTGGTGGTACTTTGGCGGCAAATTTAAAACTTAAAGGGGTTTAAAGAAGTGTTAATATAAATCTCTCACAATTTAAATTGGTTCTAAATAATATTCGAGGATAATTGACCGTTGACCAATTCATCTTATCTTTGTGGAAATTCCAATAATTCCATGCGAAATAGCGCTTTTCTTTTTTGTTTTATTCTCAGTTTTTTTGCTTCTAAACCTATTGTTGCTCAAACAAATGACAGCACAAAAACGTCCAATATTAAAATTGTAAAACCTGAGGGATTTGAAGATTTGATGGAAATTTACAATGAAGAAATCACTGCGAAAAATGGCATTGAAGGCTATTGTGTTCAAATTTATAATGGTAAAAAAGATATTTGTTTAAGCAAACGTTCAGCCTTTTTTACGGCTTACCCAGAAGTTCCTGTTGAAATGGTTTATGAATCTCCTGAATATAGAATTCAAGTGGGAAGGTTTAGGACCAAGTTAGAGGCAGAAAAGTTCTTAAATGAAATCCAAGATGAATTTACTGGGAGTTTCATTGTGAAAACCCTAATCAAGTTACCTAAGCTTTAATTACCTTCCCCCTAGATTTAAAAACTATGAGCTTTACAGCATTAAGGGAGGGTTTAAACCCCCAATCTGATCCTAAACTTCAAAAGAAAATAGACTATTTCCAAAGTCTTACTCAGGAATTGGAAAAACATGAATCCCCACAAACTACCATTGATTTTGTAAACCAAAAACTGGCAGAGATCAATGCGCAAAAGCTTGAGGCTAAAAAGTTGCTTTCTTTTATGCGGAAGTCCCAAATAAAAATTTTCCAACACCTTGAGAAAGATTTAAAACTTGTTCGTAAAGGACATTATAGAATGATGTGGATGGCTTTGGGAATGGGCGTTTTTGGTGTTCCCTTAGGTATTGCCCTAGGATTTAGCATTGATAACCTAGGAATGATCGGTGTTGGCCTACCCATAGGAATGGGAATTGGAATTGCAGTAGGAACGGCAATGGATGCTAAAGCGGCTGCAAACGGAAAGCAATTGGATTTGGTAATTGAGAACTAGCCCAAAAATATAAGAGCAAAAAAAAGCCTGATTCAATGAATCAGGCTTTTTTTATATTCTTAGTACCTTATTAACTCAAGGTCTTTTTAACTTCTACTTCTTCAAAACCTTCAATAATATCTCCAATTTTGATATCGTTGAATTTGTCGATGTTCAAACCACATTCGTAGCCTTTCTTCACTTCCTTCATATCGTCTTTAAAACGTTTTAAGGAACCTAGTTCTCCTGTGTAAACTACCACACCATCACGTATTAAACGGATTCTTGTGTTTCTAGTTATTGTACCATCCAGAACAAAACATCCTGCAATTGTACCCACTTTGGAAATTTTGAAAGTTTCACGAACCTCAACATTACAAACGATCTCTTCTTTCACATCTGGAGAAAGCATACCTTCCATAGCATCCTTAATCTCATCGATGGCTGCATAAATAATAGAGTATAATCTAATATCTACATTTTCACGTTCCGCTACTTTCCTAGCACTTGCTGATGGCCTCACTTGGAAACCTACAATAATCGCATCGGAAGCTGCTGCTAAAAGAATATCAGATTCACTGATCTGCCCTACGGCTTTATGAATAATATTCACCTGAATTTCTTCAGTAGAAAGTTTCTGTAAAGAATCGGCCAATGCTTCGATAGAACCATCCACATCCCCTTTTACAATAATGTTTAACTCTTGGAAATCTCCAATTGCCAAACGTCTTCCTATTTCTTCAAGGGTTAAGTTTTTCTGACTTCTCGCACTTTGCTCACGTTGCAATTGTGTACGTTTCGCTGCAATATTCTTAGCCTCCCTTTCATCATCCATTACGGTAAAAGTATCACCCGCTTGTGGCGCTCCATCCAAACCGAGTATACTTACTGGTTGTGCTGGACCGGCCTCTTGCAAACGGTGTCCTCTTTCATCTAACATAGCACGAACTTTACCGCTATACTGACCGGCTAAAACATAGTCGCCAATTTTTAGGGTTCCGTTTTGCACTAAAATAGTGGCCAAATAACCTCTACCTTTATCTAAGGAAGCTTCCACAATAGTACCATTAGAGTTTCTATCTGGATTTGCTTTTAATTCTAATAATTCGGATTCTAAAAGAACTTTTTCTAATAATTCATCAATACCCAAACCTGTTTTCGCAGAGATATCTTGAGACTGAACTTTTCCACCCCAATCTTCTACTAACAAATTCATTTGAGCCAGAGACTCTTTAATTCTTTCAGGATTTGCCCCATCCCGATCAATTTTATTAATTGCAAAAACGATAGGTACTTGAGCTGCTTGTGCGTGACTTATTGCTTCTTTAGTTTGAGGCATCACATCATCATCCGCTGCAATTACAATAATGGCAATATCCGTAACCTTCGCACCCCTAGCTCTCATCGCCGTAAAGGCTTCGTGACCAGGTGTATCTAGGAAAGTAATATGCTGACCGCTTTCCAACTCTACAGAATAGGCCCCGATATGCTGAGTAATACCTCCAGATTCACCAGCAATAACATTCGCTTTACGAACATAATCCAGTAAGGAAGTTTTACCGTGATCAACGTGACCCATTACCGTTACAATTGGTGCTCTGGAAACAAGATCCTCTTCGGCATCTTCGATAACTTCCATTGCATCTGTAACATCTGCGCTCACAAATTCTACAGTATAACCAAACTCTTCTGCAACAATATTAAGGGTTTCACCATCTAACCTTTGGTTCATGGTTACCATCATACCCAAGGACATACAAGCCGAAATAATTTCATTCACAGAAACACTCATCATGTTAGCCAATTCACTAACAGTTACGAATTCCGTTACTTTAATTGTTTTGCTTTCCTCTTCTTGACGGCGTTCATCTTGAGCTAATTGCTCCTTATGCTTATCCCTCTTGTTTCTTCTAAGTTTAGCTCCTTTATTCTTTTTACCCCCACCCGTTAGTTTCTCAAGGGTTTCCTTGATCTGTTTTTGGATTTCTTCTGGGGTTAATTCTCTTTTTGGTTCTGGCTTACGACCTCTTCCACGATTTCCTCCCGGTCCTCCTGGTCTTTGTCCACCTCTATTTCCACCTGGTCCACCTGTTCTATTTCCACCAGTAGCGGTATTGGTTTCACCTGGTTTTACTATACGTTTTCTTTGACGTTTCTTTCCTGGAGTGGTTTTGCTATCTGCGCTACTCGCTACCTTTTTCTTCTTAGGTCTTTCGAATTTGCTTAAGTCAACCTTTTCACCTGTAAATTTAGGCCCGGAAAGTTTTTGAAATTTTGTTGTGATTTTTCCATCACCTTCAGGTTTCTCTTCAGATGATTCCTCACCTTCTTTTGCTTCAGCTGGACTTGCTTCACCTTCTACCTTTTCAGCTTTTGGTTCTTCAACCTTCGCTGGTTTTTCGGCAGGGGTTTCTGGCTTTTCTTCCAATTTAGCTTTAGGCTCTTCTTTGCTTTCGGCTTTAGTTTCGGCAGCTGCTATTATTTCAACTTCCGCCTCCTTTTTAGGCTCCTCCTTTTTTACCTCGGCCTTTGGTTTCTCAACCACTGGCTCAGGTTTAGGCTCTACCTTTTCTACCTTAGCTTCAGGAATTTTTTCCGCGATAGGTTCAACTACTGGCTCAGGTTTAGGGCTTTCCTTAATAGGTTCGGCTTTGGCTTCTTCCTTTTTAGGAGTTTCTGCAACAGGAGCAGGTTCTTCCTTTGCGGGAGGAGTTTCTACAGGCACCTCTTTTTCTTCGGCAACTGGCTCTGACTTAGGAGCGACAGGCTTGGCCAAATCAATTTTGCCGACCATTTTCGGACCTGATAATTCACCAGCTCTTCCTTTGATCAGCTTTTCTTCTGCTTTAGGAGCTTCCTCCACCACTTCTTCTGGTGTTGGGCCTTCTTTTTCAGCACGCAAGGCTTCCTTTTCCTCTTTTTTCTTTTGACTCACCTTTTCGGAGGCTTCTTTTCTTGCTTTATCTGGAGCAAACTTCTCCAGGGTGAGCTGAATATAATCCTCACTAATTTTGGTGGTGGGTCTCATTTTTTCATCGAGGCCCTGCCCAGCTAAAAAGTCCATCACGGTGCTAACACCAGTGTTACACTCCTTTGCTAATTGACTAAGTCTTAGAGACTTTTCTGCCATAAACTTGGTTTCCTTTATTCTTCAAATTCGGATCGAAGTATACTTCTCACTTCCTCGATAGTTTCCTCTTCGAGGTCGGTTCTGGATACAAGTTCTTCAACACTTAAATCCAAAACGCTGCGAGCGGTATCACAACCCTTAGCTTTTAATTCAATAATAATCCAGCCTTCGATTTCATCTGCAAATTCTGTTAATTCGATATCTTCATCTTCATCAACATCGCGATATACATCGATTTCATAACCGGTTAGCTGTCCTGCTAATTTAATATTCATTCCTTTCTTTCCAATAGCCAGGGATACTTGGTCTGGCTTTAAGAATACTTCGGCCTTCAAATTCTCTTCATCTAAGGTGATGGAAGTGATTTTTGCAGGACTAAGCGCTCTTTGAACGAATAGTTGATTATTACTGGTGTAATTTATTACGTCTATATTTTCATTTCCTAATTCACGTACAATACTGTGAATTCGGCTTCCTTTCATTCCTACACATGCTCCAACTGGATCAATTCTATCATCGTAAGATTCTACGGCAACCTTGGCTTTATCGCCTGGTTCACGAACCACCTTTTTCACTACGATTAATCCATCAAAAACTTCTGGAATCTCTTGTTCAAAGAGTTTTTCCAAGAATTTTGGACTTGTTCTAGAAAGAATAATAACAGGCTTATTTCCTCTTAGATCTACAGATTTTACAACGGCTCTTACCGTATCACCTTTTCTATAAAAATCACCTTGAATTTGCTGATCTTTAGGTAATACCAATTCATTCTGGTCATCATCATAAATGATTACCGCTCTTGGTCTAACATGGTGAATTTCACCTGTTAAAATCTCGCCTTCTAAATCTTTGTATTTCTTATATATAATACCGTTATCGTGCTCCTGTATCTTTTGAACTAGATTCTGGCGAAAAGCCAAAACAAATCTTCGTCCAAGGTCAATTAATTTTACTTCTTCCGAAACTTCTTCACCTACTTCAAAATCAGGTTCAATTTTCAAGGCTGAAGTAAGTTCAATCTCAAGATTATCCTCTTCTACTTCGCCATCGGCAACAATTACTCTATTCTGCCAAATTTCAAGGTCTCCTTTATCAGGATTTACGATAATATCAAAGTTTTCATCAGTACCGTATTTTTTCAGCAACTGATTACGAAAAGCCTCCTCAATAATTGCCATCAAGGTTACTCTATCAATATTTTTTTCGTCCTTAAACTCGGAAAAACTTTCTATGATAGCCTGATTTTCCATTCTCTTTTAATCTTTAAAATCTTAGTTCTAAAATTGTTTCTTTTATATCCTTAAGAGAAATAACTTCCTCTTTTTTGACTGTCATCTTTCCTTTTCCTACTGGTTTTGGAACTTTTTCAGTCCATGCTATTGTGATCTCTTCATTTTCAAACTTAATTAGATCACCTTTTTTCTTTGTTTCGTCAAGCAGTGTAACAATAATTGGTCTTCCAACATTTTTTGCATACTGCATATTCACGGTAAACGGCATATCAATACCCGGAGAAGAAACTTCAATAGCGAAGTCATTTTCTTCACGATCAAGATTGTGTTCTACATGTCTGCTGATACTCATAAGCATTTCCACGCTCATCCCTTCAACATGATCCACTAAAATCTTAATCTTCGCGTCTGCACTGATTTTCAGGTCTATCAAAAAGGCCTCTTCGGCAGCTACTGCTTCCTCGGTTAGTTCCTTAACTTTGTCTGAATCGATCATATACTATTACTAAAAGAGGGGACTAATGTCCCCTCTTTGAGACTGCAAATATATAACAATATATATTCTTTTACCTATAAAGTCCTGAATTCTAAATCATGGATTAGTTTCTTCAAACCTTCGCTTGCTGTTTTTTGAATATGAACGCAATTTTTATAAGGAGAAATATCCATTGGAGAAGGATCAATAACATAAATGGCTGCGGTAGATTTCACAGAATAAAGTAATCCCGCAGCAGGGTAAACATTTAGGGAGGTGCCAATAACTATAAGTAAATCACAATCAGCGACTAGGGCTTCTGCCTGGTCCATCATTGGAACCGCTTCTCCAAACCAAACCACATGAGGTCTTAGTTGAGAGCCTTTTTCACAAAAATCTCCTTTTTTCAATTCCCAGGATTCGATCGGGTAAACCAATTTTGGATTTAAGGTGCTTTGAGATTTTCTTAGCTCTCCATGTAAATGAAGCACATTCTCAGACCCTGCCCTTTCATGCAGGTCATCTATATTTTGAGTAACAATTTCAATTTGATGTTCACTTTTTAATCGAGCCAAAAGCCGATGCGCCTCATTTGGTTCCATCTCCAAAAGCTGCTTTCTTCTTTGGTTATAAAACTCCAAAACTAAATCTTGATTTCTATACCATGCTTCAGGAGTTGCTACGTCATACACATTGTACTTTTCCCAAAGTCCATCATTATCCCTAAATGTACTGATACCGCTTTCAGCGCTCATTCCGGCTCCAGAAAAAACGACAATCTTCATAGAAATCTAGGTTTCTCTAATTTAGAATTTTATCATCCAGGCCTCTGGATACGTTTGGAGGACCTGCTGATATTTTACTTGGGCTTGATCTAAATCCATAAATGGCCCAAAGGTTATTCTGTTTGTTTCCAAAAACCCAACCCATATTGCACTAATCTCTGGGTTATTCAATTTCTTTAAATACCTTTCAGTTCCTTCTTGAGATTTTAAACTGGCAATTACTATTCGCCAAGCCTGAGTATCTCCGGATAAATTTCTCACCCTTGTATTTTCGGGAAGCTCATCTTCGATCATTGCCTGATTCGTATCCTCTTCCTCTTCAAATATATTATCACTGTCAACAGTATCAGGTTCAATATTTATAGAATCAAGGGGATCAGCAAAAGAAATGGAATCCGAATTTAGCTCGGAGTTTTCCTGGTTTTGATAATCTTCTATTATATTCTCCATCAAGGGTTTGTAGAAATTCCAGAAAAATGCCTTTCGGTCAGATTCGTCCGCAACCACGTACAACAATCTTGAGATTAAAGAAATTCCTTTAAAATAGGATAGCTTTTCTAAAACAGGATTGTCGGCAAAATCTCCACAGAAATAATAGTTGAACGCTCCATTTTGAGGTCCGATTACAGCTGGAAATTTAGAGGGAATACCATGACTATTTAAAATAGAATCTCCTTTTCTATTGGTTTGAAGCTTAAATGTGGAAATCACATCCTCCTCATTTTGCGCTGTATTAATATCAAACCAAAAAGGATAGCCTACAAAATTTGGAAGCTCATACTTTTCCATTCCTTCCATATCGGTATGAATCATGGGCAGGGCGTTAAGCATACTTTCTTCATCTTCCAAAATCACAACTTTTCCACTTTGATGGCAAAGAATTAATCCAGGGCTTTCTGGGAAGGCATATTCTTCCGATGTATAAGAAGCATACCTCACTTTTAACCACTCCGGTATTTCTGTATTTGTGGCAGATAAATCATTGAAAAACTTTCCTACCCATCCTGTAAACTCCAATTGAAAAATTTCTTGGAGCTGGGTTTTAGACTCTTCACTTTCTGGGTTCAATAATGCATTGTATTCCGCCAAAACCAATTTGGACTTACTTTTCATTTGAATCATTAAGTCAATCTCTTTCCTACTTAGGCTGGAAATATTTTTCAAACTATCGTTCAAGTCTAATGAATCAGAAAGCAGCTCTTGTGGCTCAGAACCAGAAACTTCCACAAAATATATCATCTCCAGTTCATCAGACAAGCTATCCAACTTTTCGTTGGAATAATTTTCAAGAGTGGGAATGTCATTTAATTCTTCACCTTTAGGGTCGTAGGACTCCCCATTGCCACGAACAGTTTTTTCATTGTTTAAAATCC
>CAKZNE010000311.1 GCA_937129395.1 uncultured Cryomorphaceae bacterium
TAGATCTTGACGCCATACCTGGTTATCAAGCTGGAGGAAGAGATATTATTGTAACTGGAATTGTAGGAACAGGTCAAAATTGCATTCCATGGGATGGTTTCGATGGCTTGGGAGATACGGCCTTTTCAGCCAATATTGAAATTAACTATAAGTATGAGTCAGGTTTTATCCATATTCCAATTTATGATGCAGAAGATCATGCTGCTGGTTACCGATTTACACTGCTTAATGATTACACCCCTGCTGGAAGAGATACTTTAAAATTATATTGGGATGATTCCAATTTCAATTTTAGTAGTACAGGAATGAATTTAGTCGGTTGCACCGTTCCGTGTAGAAACTGGATCTTGAACTATGGAAATGAGAGGTTTTTAAATACTTGGAGTTTTGCTTTTGACCAAACACTTACGCTGGCAAATGCACAATTTGATTTTTGCCCGCCTGTGGTTAACAATGACACCATTACCATTAATGAAAATACAACAACAGTAATCATTCCTGGCGCAAATGATATAGCTCCACTCAATAAATTTGACCCTACGACCTTTCAAATAACATGTAATCCTACCCATGGAACCTTTGTGATTTTACCAACAAATAGGGTGCAGTATACACCTAACCTTGGTTTTTTCGGTCAAGATTCGATTTGTTACTCCATTTGTGATACAAATAGCCCGAGTGCATGTAGGTCGGCAACAATTCTCTTAACCGTTTTAGATATTAATCTACCCCCAGGCGCAACAACGGTAAATGGTCAGCCGGTGGTTAATAAGACGGTTACTCCGCTTACAACTCCTGAAGATGTTTCATTGCCCATTTGCATGCAATGGATCGAATATGAAGGACAAGGAATTGTGGCTACCTCTTCCCTAAGTTCTCCAAACCATGGAACTCTACAAAATTTTGCAGACGGTGATTCTTGTTTTACTTATGTTCCAAATCCGGATTATTTTGGTCAAGATACCCTGACGATTGTTTTGTGTGATGATCAAACACCAGCAAGTTGCGATACTGTGTTTATTCCTATTGTTGTTACTCCAGTTAACGATCCGCCAGTATTGGGTACAGGCACAGGCTTACCTCCAATTATTAATGATACTATTAATGGTGTTCAGCTTCCAGAAGATAGCATTAGCACTATTTGTTTTGGTACAACGGACAATGACGGGGATAGCATTTTTGTTTCTTCAGTAGTTGTTCAACCGACCAATGGTACGCTAAGTGGAGTTGGTCCTGGAGATAGTTGTTTTACCTATACTCCAAATCCAAATTTCGATGGTCCTGATACCGTTCAAATTGTGGTTTGTGATAATGGGATTCCTCAAATCTGTGATACAATTACAGTTATTTACAATACAAATTCTGTAAATGATCCACCAGTTGCACTTACGGATACCCTATTTGCGGATCCAGGTACTACCGAGTGTATTTATGCTTTGGGGAATGACTTTGATGTGGAAACAAGCAGAGCCAATCTAACTTTTTCAATCACCGGAGGGCCGTTTTATCCTGGAGCTTCTGCGGCAATAGTTGGAAATGATATATGTTATACCGCGGCAGCTGGTATTTACATTGCCGTGGATACGGTTTATTATACAGTTTGTGATACGGCAACACCAGCATTATGCACCACGGGATTTGTCTTAGTAGCTCTTCCAAAGTCTGATACCCCGCCAATTGCAGCGAATGATCTTGTAACAACTCCTGAGGAAACACCTATTTTAGTGGATGCCCTTTTAAATGACATTGATCCCAATTTTGATCCTTTAACAATCAGTATTATTACACAAGCAGTAAATGGTACTTCTGTAATTCAGAATGGAAAAGTATTATACACTCCAAATGCCAATTACAATGGATTGGATAGCTTGGAATACGAGGTTTGTGATAATACCAGTCCAGTTCCATTTTGCGACACGGCATGGGTAATAATTAATGTTACTCCTGTAAATGACGATCCAAAAATTGTAAACGGATCTGGAGTTCCAATTGATAGAGTTGTAGAAACTACAAACGAGGATCTTCCTATAACTATATGCTTAAACGGTTTGGATGTGGACCCAAGCCAAAGTATAGATGTTACAGCTGGGACAAGCTTTTTAAATAATGGATTGTTAAGTGGTTTAAACAATGGTGATACTTGTTTTACTTATTCACCAAACCTTAATTTTCATGGAATCGATTCATTAACCATATTTCTATGTGATAACGGTACACCACAAGCTTGTGATTCGGTAATTGTTGTGATTAATATTTTACCGGTAAATGACGCGCCAATTGCGCTGGATGATACCGCTACAACAAATGAAAATACTTTGGTTACTATTTTCCCATTGTTAAATGATTCTGATCCAATTGACAATGTTTCTCTTGATCCAGCTTCTTTAGCGGTGGTGACAAATCCGCAAAATGGAACCTTTACTGTAAATACCAACGGAACGATAGACTATACTCCAAATAATGGTTTTACAGGATTGGATAGTTTGCAATATAGAATTTGTGATTCCGGTACTCCATTGCCAGCGGCATGTTCTACTGCATGGATCTTCATAAATGTTGATCCAGTAAATGATCCACCGGTTGCGGTTGACGATGTCGTAATTACGGGTATAGACACCCCGGTAAGTATTGATGTAATTTTAAATGATTCAGATCCAGAAAATGATAATTTAACTGTATCTATAGTTACAAACCCTCTTGAAGGTTCAATTGTTCTTGTAGGGTCGGTAATCCAGTATACCCCAGCTGTTGGATTTTGTGGGACAGATGTTCTGGAATACAGAATATGTGACGACGGAATTCCATCGGAATGTGATCAAGCATTTGTAAATATTTCGGTTAATCCTATTGATGATGATAATGATAATCTCGCCAATAATTATGAGACCTTAACAAGAAACACAGATGGTGATGCGGTAAATGATTATTTGGATATTGATTCAGATAATGATGGAATTAGTGATTCTACTGAAGCTAAGACCATTTTAGGAACTTTATGTGCGCCTATTGCCTTAGATTTTGATGGGGATGGCACTCCGGATTATTTGGATTTAGATTCAGATAATGATTGTATTCCTGATTGGGTAGAACGTTTTGGAGCCTATGTGCCTCCAACTGGGAATGATGTGGATAACGATGGAATTGATGATGCTTTTGATCCAGGAAATGGTGGAGTTATGGTAAACGATCCTATTGATACAGATAAGGATGGTCAACCGGATTTTAGAGATTCAGATTCAGATGGTGATGAGATTCCAGATTGGATTGAAGGTTCTTTAAGCCTACAATTACCTAGTGGGATAGATTCAGATGGTGATGGTATTGACGATGCTTGGGATCCAGATTCTAACGGAAGCCTATGTATAAATGGTGTAGATACTGATAATGACGGAATTCCAGATTTTAGAGATTTAGACACTGATGGTGACAATATTCTTGATATTGACGAAAAAGGACCAAATGGTAATGATCCTAGAGATACCGATAATGATGGAATTCCAGATTTTAGAGATTTAGATTCTGATGGTGATGGAATCCCAGATACCAATGAAGGAATTACGGATTGTGATGATGATGGAATTCCAGATTATTTGGATCCAGATGATTGTGTTCCTGCTCCTCCTACTGGTTTTTCTCCAAATGGGGATGGTAACAATGATACCTATGTAATTGATTCAGATATCAGTTTATATCCAAATAATACTTTCATCATTTTTAATAGATGGGGAAATAAAGTTTACGAAAAAACTCCTTATGATAATTCTTGGGGAGGAGAGTCAAATGTGGATAATACTGTTGGATCAAATGATAAATTGCCAATTGGAGTTTATTATTACATATTCGACTACGGTGTTGCCGGAATTCCCCAGATTACAGGATTTATTTACTTAAAACAATAATTCAAAGTGAAAAAGTTTTTAGTCATTAGTATAGTGGTGTTGTTCTCCCTAAAAGGAGAAGCACAAACAGACCCTCTTTACACTCAATATAGAGTAAACATGATGTCTGTGAATCCAGCCTACGCCGGAAGCAGAAATGCACTAACGGTGGGGTATTTGTACAGAAACCAATGGGTGGGTTTAGAGGGAGCGCCCACTACCCAAACCATATTAGCTCATAGCCCTATCAACAATAATTTGGGATTTGGAGCTAGCGTAACCCATGATGTGATTGGGCCAACTAAGCAAACCGCGATTTACGCCAACACAAGTGGTAGAATTAAAATGGGTTCAACCTATTTGGCGGCTGGAATCCAATTTGGTTTGGATTATTTTAAAACGGACTTTCAATCCATAACAACAGGTACCGGTGTTGACAATGCCTTTGCAGAAAATAATACCCTGGTTTTACCTAATGTTGGAGCTGGTTTGTATCTATACAATCCTAGGTACTATTTAGGATTTAGTATCCCAAAAGTTCTTTCATCAGTACTGTATGATAATTCAGGTGCAGGAGGGGATGTAACTCAAAAACGACACTATATTGCAATAGCCGGATACGTATTTGATTTAAAATCAAACATTGCTTTTAAACCATCGGTCCTAGCACGTTTTGTAGAAGGTGCACCCATGTCGTTTGATATTACCACTCAATTTATTTTGGCCGAAAAATTTTGGATTGGCCCCTTTTATCGTTGGGCAGAATCAGCAGGTGTAATTGTTGGGTATAATGTTACCCAGCAGTTTAAAATTGGCTATTCCTACGACTATTCTGTTTCAGAACTTGTTGATTACAACAGTGGTTCTCATGAATTATCATTAACCTATGATTTTATTTATAGCTCCGGTAAAAAATTAAAATCTCCACGTTACTTCTAATGAAAAATTTAACCAAAACAATATTGTTAGTAATAGCTTGCTTATTTTTTAGTGAAGCCTATTCTCAAAAACAAAGCAAAGGAGACGAATTGTTTGCCAGCTTTAGTTATCCAGAAGCTATCGAAGCCTACGAATCCGAACTTCAAGTTTCCAACAGAAGGGAAGGGTATATTGCCCAAAGAATTGCAGAATCTTACCGGATAATAGGTGATTATGCAAACTCTCTAGCTTGGTATGAAAAGGTAGTTACTTTTCAAGGTGTTGATCCTATTGATTATTTCTATTACGCCAGAATGCTTGAAAGTAATGGTCAGCCAGATTCAGCTGAAGTTTGGTTTAAGAAATATGTGGACTTATTACCAAAAGATTCTAGAGCGAAGGAATATAAAAATTATTCGGCTGATAAAATTGTTTACCTACTAAAAGACAAGGGAAATTACCGTGTTTCTTCTGTAAATATCAATACAGAGCATGATGAGTTTAGTCCATCTTTCGTTGGTAAAAAGATTGCTTTTGTATCCAATAGAGTAAAAGAAACTGAGGTAGTAAAAAGGAAACATGTTTGGAATAACAAACCCTTTTTTGATATCTATATCGCCGATAGAGAAGAAGACAATGATCTAATTGATCCAAACTCCTTTAATGATTTTAATGGCAACTACCACGAAGGGCCAAGTTCTTTTACAAGAGATTCGAAAAGAATATATTTTACCAGACAGGCAAGTAGAGGTTCCAGTCTTTTAAAGGGATCTAACAAAACGGTTGGACTAATGGTTTTTACAGCCAGAAAAGTGACCCTAAATTCGGGAGAAGAGAAATGGACAGACCCAGAGGCCTTAGATTTTAATTCCACTGAATATTCTTGTATGCATCCCACCGTTACCGGAGATGGGCAAAAATTGTTTTTCGCATCAGACCAAGCTGGAGGCTACGGAGGAATGGATTTGTATATGTGTGATAAAACCATTTTGGGCTGGTCAAAACCAGTTAATCTTGGACCAAAAGTAAATACGGGTGGGGATGAAGTTTTCCCTTTTATCACTGCTAAAGGAGATCTTTACTTCGCAAGTAATGGCCATTTAGGAATTGGAGGTTTAGATGTGTTTAGATCTAAAAAAATTAAAGGAGGAGGATTTAATCAAGCTAGCAATCTGGGCTATCCTATTAATTCTGAAATGGATGATTTTGGTTTTATCCTGGATGTAAATGAAGAGGATGGATATTTCTCTTCCAATAGAAAGGGAGGAGCTGGTAGAGACGATATTTATAGATTAAAGGTATTGGAGCCTTTGGAGGAAGAGAAAGACTCTATAATTGAGGATCCAACTAGCCCCCAATTGGAAGTTTTTGTTTACGATAAAGTTACAGGTAAAGGACTTGATGGTGCCGTGGTAAATATTTTTACAAGTACTGGTGAATTGGTAGATGCGATTCAAACAAATGACACAGGATTTTACCAAACCGAACGCTCTCGATTTACCGGTGAACTCAGATTTATCACCAGCTACACAGATTACAGCAGTAATAGAAAGGTGGTAGTAGTTGAAAATCTCCCTGAAAACAAAGCGAGAATAAATCTGCCCCTTTCAAAGGATCTTGGAAAAGTGCTGAACATAAACCCAATCTATTTTGACTACAATAAGGCAAATATCCGAGCCGATGCAGCTATTGAACTCGACAAGATTGTTAGAATTATGAAGGAGAACCCAACCATGGTTATTGAAGTGGCAAGCCATACGGATTGTAGAGGTGAAGGGCCTTATAACTATGCCTTGTCGAACAGGAGGGCTAAAAGTTCTAGAGAATACATTATAAGTCGCGGAATAGACGCCAGCAGGGTGTATGGCCAAGGTTACGGTGAAACCCAATTAACTAATCAATGTGAAGATGGCGTTTTTTGTTCAGAGCCTGCACATCAGTTAAATAGAAGGACTGAATTTCGAATTGTGAAATTTTAATTGAATTTTTTTGAAAAACGCTTTTTTGATATAAAAAAGCGTTTATATTTGCACTCCCAAATTCAAGGGGGCGCTTAGCTCAGTTGGTTCAGAGCACCTCGTTTACACCGAGGGGGTCGGGGGTTCGAATCCCTCAGCGCCCACAGAATATCAAAAAAAAAACCTCGCTAAATGCGAGGTTTTTTTTTACCAATAAGTTTGGAGATTTTTTTTTGGAATTGGACTAAAATGTTTTACTTGGGTATTCCAATTATAGGAATTTTCCTTTATTAAGAGCAAGATTATTTTGAGAGAACAAGCTTGAAAGGATCTTTGAAATGGATTTATGGCAATCGTTTTAAGCGCTTTTCAACCCAAGTAAATCACCAACAATATATAATAAACTAGAGTTAACCGGCCCGCTCTTAAGAGCTTCTTTGGAGATTTTTAAAGGAGAAGAGGAGAATTTTTTAAGACTTTTTTCTGGCGCAAGTTTGATTTGAAATAAGGACATATCAGGAATTTTATTTAATGGCTTTTATTGGTTTAGTCAGGAAGCTTAGCACACATTATGCCAGACAAGTTTAGGAGGGCAATAATTTCAATTTCTCGTGCGGTCTCGCTCGCTTCAATTCGCAAAACTCTATCAATATCTTCAAGGTCAATTGTCCAACGATTAACACCTGGGTGCTGATTAAGAAGGGGACTAATATATTTAAGACCCGCTCTATTTTTCACATCTGTTCGCAGTATAAACAGTTCCATAATTAGTTATTTAAAAAACTGAATAGTTCAAAAGCCATGAATGCGGGCCAAACAAGAGCTTTCATAAATCCCACAACGCCCATCCAAAACCCTATTGCATTTGAAATGTAAAAGGTTGCCGATCCAATTAATCCCAAAAAATAAATACAGGAGGGGGAGGAGTTCATTTTTTGAATTTGATTTTTCATTTTCGCTTGATTTGGTTTTGTTGAATGATTTCTTCAACAAAAGTCAGTTTTGCCCGGATGCCTCACAATTTTAATTGGTCTATTGGCTTTACTTATCTGCAAAAAAGGAATTTCAACCCATGAAAAAAGAAGCGACCTAACTTTTTATCAAATTAAAAAAGGACTCCCTATAGGTGTCAGAAATTGGAATACTATTTTTCTCAATATAAATCCGGCTCCTTTCAATAGAGTCAATTTTTGAAATTGAAACCATAAAAGATTTATGAACCCTACATATTTGATTTCGAGGAATTAGAACCTGCAAATCTTTAAAGTTCTGGAGGGTCATCACTTTTTTTGTTTTGGTGTGAATTCGTCTGTAATCGCGCATTCCTTCAATAAATAGGATTTCATCCAAAGGAATTTTCTCAAGCCTATTTTCGGTTTTAATGAATATAAAATCTGTGCTTTCATCAGATTTGCGAGAAGATATTTTTTCCTGAACTTTGTTTATTGAGGCCAAGAATCGTTCGAATGTGAAGGGTTTTAATAAATAGTCTGTAACGCTTAGTTCATAACCTTTTAAGGCAAATTGAGGATAGGCAGTTGTAATGATTACTTCACTGCTAATTTTTGAGTTTTCCAATAATTCTATACCCGAAAGCTCATCCATATTAATATCCAAAAACAAAATATCAATTTGGTTTTGATTGAGGAAGGTAAGGCCGGTAAGCGCATTGTCGAAAGTTCCTTTTAAACTTAGAAAAGGAACCTTATTTACAAAAGCAACGGTTCTTTCCATCGCAAGAGGCTCATCCTCTATAATGATGCAGCTTAATTCATCCATTGGTGATTCGAAGTTTTACTGAGTATTGATTTTTTTGTTTTTCTACTTTTAACCGGTAGTTTGATTTGTACAATAGATCTAACCGTCGTTGAATTAAATCATTGCCCAATCCACCGTCCTTTTCTTCAGGATTCCCATGACTTTCATATTTATTCACACAATAAAAATCAATATGATCCCCCTTCAATTCAATTTTAATTTTAATTGCTTCTGGGATTTTTTTGTTTGTTGTGTGTTTTACAGCATTTTCAATAAAGGGAATAAATAACATGGGAGCGATCCTACAATTTTCGAGCTTGCCTATTATTTCCAATTGGATGTAATTTTGGTTTGCTGTGCGAATTCGTTGAAGTTCAATATATTTTTCGATGTACTCTATTTCTCTTGCCAATGAAATTAGGTCACTTTTGGTTTCATAGAGCATAAATCGCATAATGTCCGATAGCTTATTTAAAAAACTCGATGCCAGTTCTGGATCTCTAATGATAAGCACATCAATATTATTAATGGTATTGAACAAAAAATGAGGGTCTAATTGAGATTTAACGAGGGCCATTTCAATTTCATGATTTCTTTTAGTTAAATCTTCCCTAAGTTTTAATTCTTCAAACCAGGTGATAAATCCCTGAAGCAAAAGGGCGATTACTCCACTAATTTCTGTTATCAAGGTCATAAATAAAATGATTCCAATAAAATCAGAAGAACCCATTTCCTCAGAGCAGGTTTCAGCGAAATAGTTGTTTAAAATGGTGTAACCCAGAAGCGCCGCAAAAAGGGAAATACTTGTACCAAAAATAAAAGTTTGTAAAAATTTCTTCTTTTGAAAAAACTTTGGAAAAATGAAATAATAAAAAGAATAAAAGGAAATAACTGAAGGGATAATGGCAAAGAAAGTGAGGATGATAAAGGCCTTCTCGATTTTTGCTTCAGCCACATTTTCCTCCCTACCATAAAGTACACCGAGGATAACCATTATTAGAAAAAGGTAACTTATCCAATATCCAGCTTGTAATGCCGCCTTTCCAGATCTCTTCATTTTTTCAGTTTATTAAACAAACAAAAATCTAAAATATTTATCGATACCAAATTTTCGTTCTGCATATCCTTGATTTTTCTCTGCAAATGGCCTTTCCCTAACCTCAGATTACTCATCTGTTTGTTAAATGATGGCTAATTTTCATTATTTCAATAGTTTAATGTTCTTTGGCATTTAATTTGGTTAGGGTTAAAAACCTTAAACTAATTAATAGACTCTTTGGATAATTGGAAGCGTGAAATGAGAATACGATTCATCTATTCACTATTTTTGCAGATTCAATTATTTGAGATCTCTATTACAAAAACAACTATCAATGAAAAAAAGCTTTATACTACTAATAGCCTTTTTTGTTTGTTCTCTTTCTTCCCAGGCTCAAAATTTTAATATTAATAGTACTGGCGGAACCGACACTACTAATCTTTGTTCAGGAAATTTACACGATCCAGGTGGCCCTTCCGGTCAATATGGTAATTCGCAATGGGGGTATTTTGTAATTGACCCCCCCGGAAACGAACAGGTTGAGGTAACCTTTACCTCTATGAATCTAAATTCTGGCGACTATATCTACTTTTATGACGGCGTAGGAACAGGTGGTGCCTATATAGCGGGTTATACCGGAAATGCCTTGCCTAATTCAGGACAACCCATTACTAGTTTTTCAGACGCAATAACTGTATATTTTACTACCAACTCTTCGTTTTTTGCTAATGGTTTTGTGGCCAATTGGAGCACAAATACAACTTCCGTCCCCAACGCAAGTTTTACAGTTAGTAATAATAGCCCGGCATTTAGGCAAGATGTTGTTTTTTCAAATACATCGTCTAACGGATCAATTTCCAAGTGGCATTTTGGTGATGGAACCTCCTCTTCTGAGGATAACCCTACTCATCAATATACTGCATCGGGAAGTTTTAATGCGTATTTAGTGAGTTCAAATTGTTTGGGTTCGGATACGAGTTTAAGTCAAACCATAATTGTAGCCAATGCGCCCACTTATAGCTTAAGCCCGGATAGTATTTATTCCAGTGTGACATGTGGAAATACCGTTACCGCGAATTTTGATATTAGCCATTTGGGAGGTGGAATTCTAAATTACGATATTGTTGCAAGCGAAAGAGGTATAGATCCGTTTATTTTTAATGAAGATTTTGAAACAAGCCTAGGCGGTTTTAGTTTGCAACCATTCGCTAGTTCAGGTTTTACAGCGGTTCGCCAAACTGGTTCGGCAGCGTCTGGATCCGGCGCAATGGACATTTCTGGATATACATCTTCCTACAACGGAGTGTTAGGTTCTTTTCCAAGTTCCCAACCCGTAGAGATTTCGTATTCTTTTAACACAACAAATACAACCTATTCTGGATATGTGGTGATAGGCGACTCTCCACAAACCACTAGCGACATTATGTTTTATGCTTATGCTCGTTATGGTCAATTAAGAGTATTTACTTGGTTTGGAACATTTTATTATACGCTTCCAACAACCCAGTGGAATGATATTAAATTGGCAAATATTGATTGGGTAAATCACACCTATGATTTTTATCTTAACGGGGTGTTGATGCAATCAACTTTATCTTTTTATGATATTAATATGGCTTCTGTGAACGAGATGCATATTTGGAATGGTAGTACACCTGTTTGTAGTTTTGATAATGTTAAAATTCTGGCTAATGAGCCTGCAGCGATAAGTGTTACGCCTTCGAATGGAGTTTTGAGCTCATCAAATACCAATACAGTTAGCTTATCTAGATCTACAGCTAATATGATTTCAGGAAGGTATATTTATGATCTTGCAATTTCTACAAATGGGGCTGGATCGGATAGCCTTTTCATCCTTCCTTGGGTTATTGATGTTAACGGTCAGGCCATAGCAAATTTGGATAAAACCTGCTTTACTATTGGGAATACTTTTCAAGGATTATCCTATCAAGATTCTGTTCGGATCATAAATAGCGGCTGTGATTCCCTTCATATTTCCAGTATTATTTCCACCACATCAGATTTAGTTTCAAGTGTAAATCAAATGAGCATTGAACCCTGGGATACAGCATACCTAAATGTTAGCTTTAATCCAAGTTCCATTGGCACCTATACTGATTCATTAAAATTAGTTACGAATGCTGGAGATACTGCAATTTGCCTGTCATCTCAAAGTTCAGGAGCTCCATTAATAGAAACAGATTCGGCGGTTTATAATCGCTATTATGTAGGATGTTTTGATTCCGTTCCCTTTGATTTTAAAATTTACAATGAAGGACTATCAACTTTAAACTGGAATTTACCTAGTAATACTGTTTCTGGTATTGTGGATGATTTTGAAAATGGATTTAACTCAACCATTTGGACAAGCATTGGCTCTAATCTTATTTTTAATACCTGCGATTATATTTCAGGAACACAAGGACTAGGCTTTACTGGAAGCAATAGATATGCAACAACCCACAATTTTAATCTTAATGCAGGAGATTCAGTTCGGTTTTGGGCTCGACCAGGATTTAGTGGAGGTACTGCATGCGAAAATCCTGATGGGTCGGAAACTCTGTTTTTTGAATACAGCACCAATGGATTTAATTGGTTTGTTTTAGGATCCGTTTCTAGTTTTACTACTGTTGGTCTTTGGTATCGTTACGCTGTCCCAGTTTCAGGATCTATCCAGTTTAGGTTTAGACAAACCAGTTATACAAGTTCTACGATTGATAATTATGTGGTAGATGATTTTTCAATAGGAACCCTTTCTTCGGGTAACTTCAATCCAAATTCTGGAGCACTTGCAGCAGGAGATTCGATAAGTGTTAATGGTTATTTTGATGTTTCAGGATTAGGTACTGGGATTTACCAAAGAACAGTAGTGATTAAATCAAACGATCCTGTTGATTCTGTTTATTCCTTTACATTAAACTTAAATATTACCGGGTTACCAGAGATTAATGGTCCAACAGCTTGTTTGAATATTGACTCCACAATGTTGGGATTTTCAAACACCGACTCTGTTATGGTTTTTAATTCAGGTTGTGACGATTTAGCAATAAGTACGCTAAATACCCAAACATCTGAGTTTACTGCCCTTAGTAACCCATTCCTAATTGCTCCTAATGATACAGCTTATATTCAGGTAGAATTTGCTCCTACAGGATCGGTTATTGGACCCCGCACCGATACCCTCAGTTTAATTACCAACGATAGTACTTTTAAAGTTTGTTTAAGCAGTTTTGCCTTGGGAGCACCTTTGGCAGCCCTAGATACAAACGCGATTAACATTACCATCAACAGTTGCGATGATTCTGTTCTCGTACAAAGAACTATTTACAATAATGGACTAGGTAAGTTAAACTACCAAATAAACGGTAGTTCAGGAGGCTCTGAACCTGGATTACAAGAGGTGTTAGATACTTTTAAAAATGGTCATTCGCAATTAGTAGCTCATATTCCTAACCCGTATTATTTTTATGACGGAGTTACAGGATTTTACATCAACGACGGGGGTGGAGATATGTATGATGGAGGGAATTATATTTCTACTGATCTTCAAACTTCCATTTATTATTCCCACGATGTTGTTCTTAATTCAACTGCCTTTGGTACAAACGGTGCATACTTTACTTATAAAGGAAATGCAATGTGGCTTTTGGCTGCGGATTTGGATAATGTAAATAATTTTAGAATTACAGGAAATCTTGGAGCTGATGGTAGCGGATCCGTTAGCACCTCCATTTTAAATTATCAAAAAGGTGGAAAAGATTATAAGGGTTTTGTAAAACGAGTTTATAGTGCAGGCGATCCTTCTATTAATCATCTTATGATTGTGGAAAATGATCCAGGTATTACTAGAACCAATCTCACATCCACTGGTAATGAAAACCACAATCTTTTTGGGTTAACAAACACCAGCAGAATTTATTATTTGCTTTACGCAGGTACTTCCGGTGCATTTATCGATGATAATGCCACCCAAGCAATCATGGATAATTTTATTGATATGGTACATGCCAGCGGTGGTCTTGAAGATTGGATGAGAGTAGCGCCAGATTCAGCACAAGTTGCAGTTAACGATAGTATAGAGCTTGATATTTGGATAAAATCTACTGGTTTAACAGTTGGTACTCATAGTGGAAATATTACGGTAAACACCAATGATTTATCAAATCCAACCTTAACCATTCCGGTAAACCTTACCGTAAATGGCCAGGCTGAAATGATTTTGGATACAGTTTCTTGTTTGGATTATGCCAATGTGTTACAAGGTGTAACCGAATCTGATACATTATGGCTTTTCAATGACGGATGTGATACACTTGATATAACAAATGTTACCAATACACTTTCTGAATTCTCTGTCCAAAACTCCCTCCCTATAAAAGCTGCACCAGGCGACAGTATTGGTGTAGTGGTAGATTTTATGGCACCTACGGTTGGTTCCTTTGTTGACACTCTGAGACTTTTTACAAATGACAGAAATGTAAATGTTTGTTTAAACGCCAGTACAATCGGTGCACCCCTACTTTCCTTAAGTGGCGATAGCTTGGTTGTTGAGGTAAATAAGTGCAGAATTATTCATACCGAACAATACCCAATCACGAATATTGGCCAGGGATCTATGAATTACAATTTAAAAATTGGGCATCTCTTACGAGTGTAACACATAGTAGTTTTGGTGATTTAAAAATGGGTAAAAACCGTTCTCATGGTTTTGATGATTGGGGAAAAACGTTTTTTTATTCTGATAATTTAAAAGGAAATTATACCGAAAACCCAACAGCAAATGAAGATGTAAATTTGCAGAGAAATACAGGTTTTAGTCAAACAGATTTTTTACAGAAATTTTTTATTCCGTTATCAAAAAAAACCGATTTAAAAGTAAACATCCAATATTCTACATCATCAGATGTGCCAAGGTTTGATAAGCTAAGTGAACTTAAAGGTGGAGAATTAAAGTTTGCAGAATGGCATTACGGACCTCAAAGTCGTTTTTTAGCTTCCTCTCAATTAGAAATCAATCCGAATA
>CAKZNE010000312.1 GCA_937129395.1 uncultured Cryomorphaceae bacterium
ATCAGCAGATTATAAGGCTTATCCCAATTAATCTCAATACTTTTGCCGCCGTTTTAAGACAACATAAATATTATGCGAGGAAAGCTGGTGAACTTTTTACAGTTCGATAAAAAAAAAGGTAGTTTAAAAGATGAAGTCCTTTCGGGAATTACTGTGGCTTTAGCCCTTGTACCCGAAGCTATTGCCTTTGCTTTTATTGCAGGACTCTCTCCTATGGTTGGATTATACACGGCCTTTTTTATTGGAATTATCACTGCTGTTTTTGGTGGAAGACCAGGTATGATTTCTGGAGCCACCGGTGCTATTGCTGTAGTAATTGTTGCTTTGGCTCAAATCCATGGGACAGAATATGTGTTTGCCGCCGTTATTTTAATGGGTTTAATTCAAATGCTCGTTGGTGTTTTGAAACTTGGGAAATTTATTCGCTTGGTACCTCAATCCGTTATTTATGGGTTTGTAAATGGTCTGGCAATAATCATTTTTGTAGCACAGTTTGGTCAGTTTAAAACAGGAACTGAAGCAGATGCACCTTATATGCAGGGTGATCCACTTTACATGATGATTGGTTTAATCCTGGTTACAATGGCCATTATATTTTTTCTACCCAAAATTACTAAAGCTGTTCCTTCCTCTTTGGCTGCAATTGTGGTGGTTTCATTAGTAGTAATTGGATTTAATATCCCAACAAAAACAATAGGAGATTTAGCAACCATTAAAGGAGATTTTCCAGCTTTTGCTTTTCCTGATGTTCCTTTTAGTTGGGAAACATTGGAAATTATTTTCCCCTTTTCCTTAGTTATGGCAGGAGTAGGACTTATTGAAAGTTTACTCACCCTAACCTTAATTGATGAAATAACAGATACGCGTGGAAACGGAAATAAAGAATCCCTTGCCCAAGGTTTGGCGAATACCGTTACAGGAATGTTTGGAGGAATGGGTGGTTGTGCCATGATTGGGCAGAGTTTGATTAATGTAAATGCAGGCGGAAGAAGCAGACTTTCTGGAATTTTAGCTGCCCTAGGTTTATTAAGCATTGTATTATTTGTAGGGCCATTTATTGAAAAAATACCCATGGCAGCTTTGGTTGGACTAATGTTTATGGTGGCCATTGGTACTTTCGAGTGGGCTTCCTTAAAGGTTTTCGGAAAAGTCCCGATGGCTGACATTATAGTTATGCTAATTGTTACCCTTGTTACTGTGTTTTGGCACAACCTAGCTCTAGCAGTGTTAATAGGAGTTGTTGTGAGCGCCTTAGTTTTTGCTTGGGAAAATGCCAAAAGAATTAGAGCCAGAAAGTATGTAGACGATGATGGAATAAAGCATTATGAAATTTTTGGGCCTTTGTTTTTTGGATCAATTGCAGTTTTCAATGAAAAATTTGATATTCAGAATGATCCTGAAGAAGTAATTATCGATTTCAAAGAAAGTAGATTGGCAGATCTATCCGCAATAGAAGCAGTAAACAAACTGACAGAGAGGTATTTAAAAGCAGGGAAAAAACTTCATTTGCGCCATTTGAGTAAGGATTGTATCCTTTTATTGAGAAATGCCGAAAAACTTGTGGATGTAAATATTGAAGAGGATCCTAAATATAAAGTCCCAGTAGACGCAATATAAATAGCTTTTCGGCTTCCATTATTTCTTGTTTTAGAGTTTGTTAAAGTTTCTATATTTACGGAATCTATAAAATTGCCCTGGAGATAAAAATAATAGGGTAAGAAATTATTCTATGAAATTTACAGAACTAGGATTGAATGAGACCTTGCTAGAGGCAATCTCCTTCATGAACTTTGAAGAGGCAACAGAAATCCAAGAAAAAGCAATCCCAAAAATTTTAGAAGGAAACGACCTCATTGGTTGTGCCCAAACTGGAACTGGAAAAACAGCCGCTTTCGTTTTACCCACCTTACATCAGGTTATTAAAAACAAAACCAGCGGGACGAGTGTATTGATTTTGGTTCCTACAAGGGAATTGGCCATACAAATAGACCAGCAAATTCAAGGCTTAGCCTATTTTACAGAAACTTCCTCCATGGCTATTTTTGGAGGTGCAGATGGAATTAGTTGGGAACAAGAAAGGCGAGCACTTTCTGAAGGATCAGATGTGATTATTGCCACTCCGGGTCGACTGATTGGACATTTGAATAATGGCTATGTTAAATTTGATCAGGTGGCACATCTTATTTTGGATGAAGCGGATCGAATGCTGGATATTGGTTTCCACGATGATTTGGTGAAAATTATTTCTTACCTACCTAAGAAAAGACAAAGTCTACTTTTTAGCGCCACCATGGCTCCAAAAATTAGAACTTTAGCAAAAGAGATCTTAAACAATCCTTTCGAAATAAATATTTCAGTTTCAAAACCGGCTGAAGGAGTAACCCAACAGGTGTTCTTGGCACACGAGGAACAAAAAAACGCCATTACCAAAGGGATTTTAAAAGACAAAGATGCCTACCAAAGCATTATTATTTTCTGTGCTACGCGTAGAAAAGTAGAGCAACTTTCGCGCAAACTAAAACAATGGAATTTCAATTGTCGTGGAATTTCTTCGGATTATGGTCAAGAAGAAAGGACCCAAACCTTATTGGATTTTAAATCCAGAAAACTGAGGATTTTAGTGGCTACAGATGTAATGAGTAGAGGTATTGATATTAAAGATATTAACCTTGTTATTAATTACGATGTTCCCGGTGATGCGGAAGATTATGTCCATAGAATTGGCAGAACAGCAAGAGCTTCTACTAAAGGAATGGCCATTACTTTGGTGAATGAAGAAGAGATGTACAAATTCGATAGAATTGAAAAATTAATCGAAAGAGTATTGGAAAAAACCCAACCACCAGAGCATTTAGGACCCGGCCCTGAATGGAAGGTGGATGTAAGAAGAAAGGGTGGAAAAAAGAATTTTGGTGGCAAGAAGAAATTTTATTCTAAAAATAAAGGCAATGCCAAAAAAGGGCCTTTTAAGCCAAAAGGCGGTGCTACTAAAAATTAAGAAGTATCCTTATTCCTGGACCTCCTTATGTGCATGACTTATAAGATCCTCCATCCTTACCACATTTAAGGAAAATTCATGGCTAGCTTCTAAAACTACTTTTGGTGCAAAGCCTGCTTCAAATGCTTCTTGCCAACGAGCTGCGCAAAGACACCACCTATCCCCTGCCTTTAATCCTGGGAAACCGAATTGAGGTAAGGGTGTGCTTAAATCATTTCCTTGTTTTTTGGAAAACTCTAGGAAAGAATTGGAAAGGATCACACAAACCGTATGAACCCCAATATCTTCCTTACCAGTATCGCAACAGCCATTCCTATAAAAACCAGTAAGAGGTGAAGTGCTGCAGGATATTAAAGCTTCCCCAAATATATTTTTAGATTCAAGTTGTTCCATTAGGGTTTTAGGGCATTGGTTTTTAAATCAGCTATAAAAGATTCTATCACTTTTCCTTTGGTATGGGGCATAACCACAATTTTCCACCACTTCGCTTTTCCTTCGTAATTATCCGAAACTAATCGGTATTTATCGCTTATGCTTTCTGGAAAATAGCCTGCTTTTAAAGTGATAATATTCAAATGGGGATTTCTAAAATAAGGAATGGCCAATAAATCAAGTTCGGAACAAAGCTTGTCGGTCTCCTTCATCAAGCCGTCAATTTTTTTTGCCCAGCCTTTTGGACCATGAATCTGAAGAATCATCCAAATAGAAACTGCTTGAGCACCATTTCTACTTCCACAAAGTGTATAATCCAGACCTTGAACATATTGAGCCTCATTTGTTGCGGCATGATGCATCCAGCCTTTTCGAATCAAAAACATCCCTGTCCCGTAAGGAGCCATAAGCATTTTATGAGCGTCAAGTGTAATGGAAGTTATTTCTGGGTTTCTAAAATCTAAAGCGTTATCGGGATTCGTAAATGGATAAATAAATCCACCGAAAGCCCCATCTGCATGAACTTTATAAGGATAGTTATTCCTCTTAAAAACAGAAGTTAAAGCATCTACATCATCTACAGAACCGAACATGGTGGTGCTCATATTTGCAATAACAATAAAATACTTTACCCCTTGAATATTTGCATCATGAAGTTGTTGTTCCAAGGTTGGGATTTCTATTGCCCTTGTTTCTTCATTCACAGGGACCGGAATCGCCTGAATACTCAACAGGTTGGCTCCCTTATAAAATGAATAATGGCTATCTGTGCTAAAAACAACCCCTATTTCATGGTTTTTTGCACGAAACTGTTTTTTATAATAATTCCTATAAATCCATAAGGCTTGAATATTGGCTTCTGTACCACCTGGTGCAACATAGCCGTCAATGGTTTTTTCCTCAGCGTGCATAATTTCTTCAGCACATAAGCGAATAAGTTCAATTTCCATTTGTTGGGTACCTCTAAAAAGATCTTCTCCTTTATCCTCTGTTAGCGTATGGCAACCAATATGGTTTGGATTGTTAATAAAGGTGCTTAAAAAAGGGGCATTCTCCAAAAAATCAGCATCCCTGTGAAATTGTTCCGTATCGAGATAAGAACCTGGTATCCCTAAAATATAGTCAGAATCGTAATTCCTATTTTGATCCAAAGCCTCAAAAACTCTTGTTTTGATAGCCTCTTTATTCATTTTTTTCCAAAGCATGGGCAAAAATAAGTCTAATTAAAGACCATTAAAAATCGTCCATCGTTTATTTTTTGATTTCCTTATTTATTTCAAATCCCAAGTAAATTATCGGACATTTTTGTCATCACCTTTTCCCTTATCTTGCCATTATCCTTTTTTTTGGTTTGATACACTAAAGAGGTGCTAACAATTCTGCTATGAAAAAATTATTTCTCGGTTTTTCTACTCTGATCTTTTCCCTTCCCTTAGTTTCTCAGTCCCTTGAATCAATTGCCATTCAAAAGTCTGAAAATTGGTATAAAGTAAAGAGCGGTGCTCATCTTAGCGCGAATGACTTTTTAAAGAATGCCTCAGCTTTTTTAAATATAGAAGATGACGAGTTTGTTCAGATATCTTCGAAAAAGGATCAAATCAATTTCACTCATTATCGTTTTCAGCAATACCATAAAGGATATCCTGTGGAGGCTGCTATTCTTCTTCTCCATGAAAGAAATAATCTCCTAATGTCCTTTAATGGAAACTGGGTGAGAAATCTTCAAATTAATTCAATTCCCAACATTAGCCCCCAAACTGCCCTTTCAAAAGCCCTTCAATTTGTAAATGCCCAATCTTATATGTGGGAAAAGCAGGAAAACGAAGAT
>CAKZNE010000313.1 GCA_937129395.1 uncultured Cryomorphaceae bacterium
TGGGTAAAGAATTAAGTTTTTCAAAACCTACAGTTATTAATTTAACTAAAAAAATGGTAGAAAAAGGCTTTATAGAAAAACATCCAGTTACACGCCATTTAAGAACTACAGCAAAGTGGCAAAAAGTGTACTTTACCAACGGTAAAGAAAGTTTACCAACGGTTAAAAAGGTAGTTGAAAGCGGTAAAGAAAGTTTACCTGAAAGCGGTAAAGAAAGTTTACCTAATAATTATAATATATATAATAATATTAATAATTCTTTATTATCAGAAATAAAAATTTCTGATGTGCCATCTGAATTATTAGATTATTATAAAATTTCTTTAAAATTTCAGGAATTAATAATAAAAAATTTAGAAAAAAGAAATTCACCGGCTGGGATTCAAAAGAAAGCAAAATTTAAAAAATGGGTTGATCCAATTAGATTAATGCTAACATCTGATGGTGTTTCTAAAGATAATTTAATAGTCAAAGGCTTTATTTTCAATCAGGGTCAGAAGGCCTATAAACTTTATTCAGCTAGCTTTCAAATTCGGGCGGGAAACCCGAAACTTTATTCTTTATATACCCCAGTAGACCTTTAAAGAATTTCCAATATTTTTTCGGTTGGTCTGCCTACTCTCGCCTTATCAGCATTTTCAAGAATAGGTCTTTCCATTAATTGTGGATGCTCTATCATGCAAAATATCAATTCGTCTTCTGTTAGTTCTTTGTCGGCAAATTCCTCCTTCCAAATTTTTTCTCCTTTGCGAATCAAATCAGCAGCGTCCATATCTAATTTTTCAAGGATGGATTCCACATCATTGTGCGTCAATGATTCCTTCATATAGAGAACTATTTCAGGGCTTTTACCTTTTTCTTCTAATAATTGAAGGGCTTCTCTACTTTTGGAACATCTGGGATTATGGTATAATTTCATGAAGTAAAAATTGTGGTGAATGATTTTGCAAAATTAACGGAACAGGTGGAAAAAACCAGTTCTTTCTTCTTTATTTCCACATTGATCTGTATAGTTGAGCACATAATAATATACCCCTTGAGGAACGTCTTTATTTTCAAATTTCCCATCCCAGCCAATTACAGGGCTATTGTTGGAAAATAATTCGGAACCCCATCTATTGAAAATTTTAATATCAAATTCTGAGAAAAAATCTGGGTCTTGAATATTGGTAAAATGCAAGAGATCATTTTGCAAATCTCCATTGGGTGAAAAAACATTGGGAACCTCGATTTCGGAATCAAAATCTAAAATTGTTATGGTTTCTCTGTGTGTAAATACTCGATTACATACGGTATCAATGCTTTCCAATTTCACCTCGTAAGTGCCTGGTTCTAGAAAATCAAATTTCAAGCTTGCAGAATCCGCAATCACCCGATTATCTACAGACCAAATATGCTCTTGGAAACCGCCACCTTCGGAATTAAAATAGGCGCTTGTACCATCAAGACAAGCATCGTAATTCACGCTAAAATCTCCTCTTAATGTTGAAGACCTTACTGTAACCACCTGAGAACTACTATCGGAACTTCCACAAGAACCACCACCCACAATCATTTGAACTGTATAGGTTCCTTCCTGATCAAACAAATGGACTGGGTTTTCATCAATTGAAAAATTTCCATCTCCAAAATCCCAGTAATAGGAACTCGCATCTATTGATTCGTTTTTAAAATCTACAGAAAGACCACCATCGCAGGTATCATAATCTGTACTAAAATCCGCATCTAAGGGATCGATATACCCATAAAATTCGATTCGAATGGAATCTAAAAATCCACAGGTAGTATCCCTTCCTACAATATTCAAATATTGAACTCCCACCTGATCAATAACAATTTGGGAAGGTGCTAATTGTAAAATACTACCATCGGGAAGTGTCGTTTCATAGATATCTGCATTATAACTTTTATTGGTAATATTTACCGTATAAGGCACACAACTGCTATCGCGGTCTGGTTCAAAATCTACACTTACATCCAATTCCATTCTAAGCTTTAATACAGCCATATTGCAATTTGAGGATTCATTGGACCTTGAATACGCGCTATCACTAACCGGAAATTTATTTGTCCCGCCACAGCTTGCACATACCGCTTGATAAATAGTTCCATCTTTTTGAAAACGACTGGTTCCGCCATCTACATGGTCCCCAGAACCATTTCTTTCTCCAAAATAAGCTCCAAAATTTACTTTTTCCCAACTGGCATCCAAAACCATAAAGTAAAAATCCTGACCATCACTGATGGAACGAGCCCCATCTACTTCATCGATATTATTGGTAATGGGTAAACCATTTGACAAGCCTTGCGGAGAGCTACTTCCCCCATTCCTTCCATAACCTGACAGGTAAATGTTTTGGCAATTATCAACCATAAAGGCTGTTGGTGACACTTCGGTTTTTGTACTATCCATATTTCCAAAAATCATGGATTTTATACTTTGGGATAGGTCCGGATTGAATTTATGGATGAATTGGTTTCCGTTGGGCTGAAAAAAAACATTATTCCCAAAAACAGGATAACTTCCCATAGAATGACCAAAAACATAAACATTAGTATCATCGTCCAGATCCAAAAGAAAATTCCTATCTCTATTTGAAGTTCCATTGTAGGTAAAGGCATTTATCTGACCATCGGAGGCCTTCATTCGAAGAACAAATCCATCTTGATTTCCTAAAAATTGATTTTCAAAACCTCCAGAAAAAGAAGTCCCCAAATCGCTACTCGCTGTAATTCCTGCAACATAAACTTGACCCTTGGAAGTTTTTAGGCTAAGGGCAGCGTCATGGTCTGATCCTGCAATATATGAGGCCCACCTAAGATTTTTTAATTCCGGATTAAAGGAGGCAACCAAACCATCTTGAATCCCAACACCCGAAGGACTTAGAGCTCCAGAACTTGGTATATCCTTGGAATCTGTGCTTGCAGTGAAATAAATATTTCCTGCACTATCCAAAGCAATTTCCGAACGGTTTTCATCTGCATAATTAAATCTAAATGCAGAATTTACCCCATCATTCCCGCTTCCACCAAAAAAAGTACTAGCCAAAAGCTGACCACCAGTACTGTCTAATTTGGCAATAAAAACATCCGAACCATTGGGGTAATTAATAATGGAGCTTCCTGGAAAACTAACTGCTGTTCCAGAATTGAAGGTACTGTCATAAGTTAAAACTGAGGTAGGGAAATTGGCAGAACCTGTGGTGCCAAGAATTAATAATTCCTTGTTGTTGGTTTCAATTAAACTTAGCGGGACTTCGTTTCCATTGCCGCCTAAATAAGTACTAAAAATCATTTCTGAACCATCGGCGGTGTATTTGGTAATGGTTACATCATAGGTTCCGCCTCGAAAAGTATCTTGGTAAGCTCCTAGCGTTACAGGATATTTTTGATTGGGATTTGAATTGTAAGCAATGCCACCGCCGTAGGCTTCTCCATCAACTCCATAAGTTGCGGTAAAACCAAAATTATCTGTTTTGGATCCGCTATAAGTACTGAAAATTAAAACTGGATCAATCACCAATTCGTAATCTTCGTTATAAGAACCCAGTTTATAGCTCAGGATATTTTCTTTTAAAACATATTTACATTTAACCATAATTTTTTCACCATCAATTATTTGATAAGCAATTGGCGCAGATTCCAAAACATCTTCTACAGAATTTTTCACAAGCAAATTCCCATAAACCAGCTTTAGCCGATCTGTTCCTTCATATTCTAATTGAATTTGATCCGGATTAGCCCCAGCTTTTAATATCAGATCGTACTTTAAATTTTGGTCCTTGTTGAAATAATATTGGATGTCTATTCCCGGATAAATATTGGAAAAGGAAATTTTGCCGAAAAGACCTACATCACTTTTCCATTTAGATCTGTCCTTACCAAGGATATAATTTTCGCGAATTTTTCTACGAAGGCTGCTTTTTGATCTAGCCTTTTTCGAAGCGCCCAAAAAATTAACAGAATAAGCATGACCGCGATAGGGGCTACCAATTGGAATTAAACCGGGATGGTCCTCTTTAATTTTATTTTTTGAGGGGTTTGGCTTTAAATCATAGACTCCAAAATTGTAAACCACTTTATTTTCAGAAATAAAAACGGCCCCATTTCCCAATGGAAGTTTGTATTTAAAATCACCCTCCCATTGCCCTTGATTTTCCACAAAGGACGCCTCCTGAGCCCATGATGGTAGGCTCACTAAAAGACAAAATAAAAATATGGAATGTAGCTTGCTCAAAACAATCTATAAATATAGACATTGCCCAGCTTTTATTAGAAAAACATTTTCAATTGCAGAGTTCCAATTAGTTTAAGCGCATTGCCCTTATTTAGGAAATCAAATTTTAGGCTTCAGAACTTTGTCCGGTTTGCATTAAATAGGCTTTGATAAAATCATCAATTTCCCCATCCAATACATTATCTACATTACTCGTTTCATTTCCTGTTCGCACATCTTTCACCAATTTATAAGGGTGTAAAACGTAGTTTCTTATTTGAGATCCCCATTCGATTTTTTTCTTCCCTGCCTCAATTTCTGCACGCTTTTCATTTTTGGCCTCTATTTCAATTTCATACAATTGAGATTTCAATAATTGTATAGCCTTATCCTTATTTTGAAGTTG
This sequence comes from uncultured Cryomorphaceae bacterium, assembly GCA_937129395.1. Classification (GTDB taxonomy): domain Bacteria; phylum Bacteroidota; class Bacteroidia; order Flavobacteriales; family Schleiferiaceae; genus CAKZNE01. The sequence continues at coordinate 4,623 of CAKZNE010000313.1, forward strand.
GGATCTGGACTCAGTATTTTCTATGATAATTCCCGTGGGCTTGTGCTTTAATCGAACCCCTGTTTCCACTTTGTTTACATTTTGTCCACCAGCACCACCAGATCTAAAAGTATCCCAGTCTATATCCGATAAATTCACTTCCACTTCAATGGTATCATCCACTAAAGGAAAAACATAAACCGAAGCAAAAGAAGTATGTCTCTTAGCATTGGAATCAAAGGGGGAAATTCGCACCAGCCTATGCACTCCATTTTCTCCTTTTAAATAACCAAAAGCATAATCCCCATCAATTTCAAGAGTTACAGTTTTCACACCAGCAACATCCCCTTGTTGGTAATTTAGTTCTCTTACTTTAAAGGAATTTCTTTCGGCATATCTCAGGTACATTCGCATTAGCATACTTGCCCAATCACAACTTTCAGTTCCTCCAGCTCCAGCGGTAATTTGCAAAACTGCGCTTAGTTTGTCTTCTTCCCCAGACAGCATATTTTTAAATTCTAAATCATCCACCAAAGTATTTAATTTGGCATATTGCTGATCCAATTCTGCTTCTGTAAGCTCTCCTAATTCATAGAACTCAAGAGCCAGTTCTAGTTCTTCTTTTTGCTCAATTCCGGCATCATAAGCTTCCACCCAGTTCTTCAATTCACGGATTTTTCGCATTATCCCTTCGGCATGTTCATGATCATTCCAAAAATCTGGAACCGCCGTTTTTTCTTCCTCATTGGCGATTTTAATTTTCTTTTCCTCAATTCCTAAATAGGATTTTAAGGCTTCCAAGCTCTGGGCTAATTCTCGTATTTGATCACTTGATACCATAGATGGCAAAAATAGTTTGAAAAAATTAGAAAAAAAGGATACTTCTACCCTTCCTTCACCTTATAATTAACAATCAACTGGAAATAATAAAAGTCTATACAATTTCAGCTATTAATAGAGGCTCCTTTAGTACTTTTGCCCTGTTATTTGAAAAAAAATCCAGATGAATAAATATAATGTTGTTGTTATCGGTTCCGGCCCAGGCGGATATGTTGCAGCTATACGAAGTGCACAATTAGGCTTAAAAACTGCAATTATTGAAAAATATTCCACCCTCGGAGGCACTTGCCTTAATGTAGGTTGCATTCCTTCCAAAGCACTACTGGATTCATCTGAGCATTACCACAATGCACTTAAAAAATTCGATAAACACGGTATTAATATCGAAACGCCAAAAGTGGATTTCACCCAAATGGTTGGACGCAAGCGCGAGGTTGTAGACCAAACCTGTGAAGGTGTGAAATTTCTTATGGGGAAAAATAATATTGATGTTTTTCATGGGATGGGGTCTTTTGAAACTGACCATATCATCGCCATTAATGGTGAAGAAGGAGAACAGAAAATTGAAGCGGAAAATGTAATTATTGCCACAGGAAGCAAACCAACAGAATTGCCTTTTGCAAAATTTGATAAGGAAAGAATTATAAGCAGCACCGAAGCCTTGGAACTAAAAGAAATTCCGAAAAAGCTTATTGTAATTGGCGGTGGAGTTATTGGCTTGGAGCTGGGGAGTGTTTATGCAAGACTCGGAACTGAGGTTAATGTTGTTGAATATTTAGATAGAGTTATTCCGTCATTCGATGCTGCCATTGGTAAAGAATTGGTAAAATCCATGAAAAAACTTGGGGTTAAATTTAACCTCAGTCATAAAGTAAACAATGTTTCCAGAAATGGAGATACGGTTAGCGTTACAGCAACAGATAAAAAAGATAAAGAAGTAGTTTTTGAAGGTGATTACTGTTTAGTTTCCGTGGGAAGAAAAGCCTACACTCATGGTTTAGGTTTGGAAAACGCCGGATTAAAAGCAAATGATCGTGGTCAAATTGATGTAAATGATAAGTTGCAAACTGCCAAAGCTCATATTTACGCCATTGGTGATGTAGTAAGAGGAGCCATGTTAGCTCATAAAGCGGAGGACGAAGGAACAGTCGTTGCAGAATTAATTGCCGGACAAAAACCTCATATTGATTATAACCTAATACCAAATGTTGTTTACACTTGGCCAGAAGTGGCGTCTGTAGGAAAAACGGAGGATCAATTAAAAGAGGCCAAAATTGAATATAAAACCGGCCAATTTTTTATGCGAGCCTTAGGTAGAGCTAGAGCTAGTACAGACACAGAAGGATTTGTAAAAGTAATGGCCGATAAAAACACCGATGAAATTGTAGGAGTTCAAATGATTGCTGCAAGAGCTGCAGATATGATTGCCGAGGCGGTTGTAGCTATGGAATTTAGAGCCTCCGCCGAAGATATTTCAAGAATTAGCCACGCCCATCCAACTTTTACAGAGGCGATAAGAGAGGCTGCAATGGCTGCAACGGACGATCGTTCGATCCATTCTTAATAAGCTTTTAGTCCTTTCAGTTCTTTGATAAGAACTGAAAGGTTCTATATTTGTGAAACACCACACCAATTTGAATCTGAAAAATCTCCGCATTCTATTCCCTGTTTACCTCATTATCTGTGTAGGGATTGCTATTGGCGTCTACTTTTTTGTAAGCTATCTGGAAGACGAACAACAGAAAGATGTAGAAAGAATAGATCTTGCCGGACAGCAGGCCAGTTTAATTCAAAATATTTCTAAGCAAGCTCTTACCGTTAGTAGGCAAACAGAAATGTCCCAACTTTCCCAATTTTGCAGTGAATTAAATGGTGATTTTGAAAAATTTAAAAAGCAGGATCAAACTTTGGCTGCGACCGAATTTCGGTACTCATTTCTGGATGCTTTTGCCGAAACCCATCAAAAAAATCACAAAAGAATTGAAGTTCTTTCGAGGAATATCCAAAACCATATTGAACAAATAAATCGTTTTTGCAAAGGGCAAATTGCACTTGTTAATATCTCAGGAGATATACAGGCTATACTTGACAATCAAGAAGATTTATCCAAAATATTAACGGCCAACATTGCCCTTTTTCAAGAGGTTTCTCTTGCCAAGCATAACAAAAGGAATAGCTGGTATTTTAGTCTTTTAATTGGTGCCGTATTAGTTTACTCCTTGTTTACATTTCTTTTGGCTTTCCCTACCGTTAAAAGCTACCGTGAAAATTTAAAACACAGATCTCAAGCTCTAGAAGAACAACAAGAATTAAATCAGGAACTGGCAGTTCGTGAGGAGGAACTTACTCAAACCGTAGAACAGCTAAATCTTGCCAATACCTATATCGAGGAAAGCGAGTCCAATTTAGATTCTATAATGAACTTTAGCGGTCTGGAAATTTGGTCTACCAATAAAAAGGGCCTACTCGTAAAGGGAAATAAAATATTCAAAGAAAGTTTTAGAGACTTCACTGGGGTTAATCCAATTGAAGGGTCCACCAATATTTTTGATGTTTTAAGGAAGAAGAATTTAGATCTTTGGTCGGACCATTATTCAAAAGCCTTTAAAGGTGAAAAGGTTAGTTTCCAAATCCCAAGAGCATCTTCTGAATCTTTGGAGGTGAGCATAAATCCTATTTACAACCCACATGGCCAAATCACTGGCGCTTGTGGATTCATTAAAAATATTACGGCTCAAATTCAAGCACAAGAAGATCTTAAAGTATCGAGCACAAGATTAAAACTTGCATTAGAAAACTCCAGACAAGGAATGTGGGATTGGGATTTCAGCAACAACCTTCTTGTATTAAATGATACATTCCTTGAACTGCATGGATACGATTCTACCCAAACAGAAAATGAATTTGAATTTTGGGAATCTACAATTCACAAAAATTACAAACGTGTTTTCCATGCCTATATAGCCGACGCGAAAAACCCGGCTTCTCCCCCTAGTGCTGCTTTTGATTATAAGGCCACAAAAAAGGATGGAACGGAAATTTGGTTAAGACTACAAGGTAAAATAACGGAATACTCTTTTGAAAGAGTACCCCTGGGTATGATTGGTACAATTACCGACATCTCTGAAAGGAAGAAAAATGAACTTCGCCTTAAGGAACTATTCAAAGCGGAACAACGATTTAATCACGAATTGGCTACTAGGGAGGAAGAATTATCCTCAAGGGAAGTGGAATTAAGTGAATATGTTTATCAACTTGAAGAGATAAAAAACAAGCTGGAGATAAGTGAAGCTAGAATGAGATCAGTTATCGAAAACCTTCCAACTGGTGCAATTGTAGTTCAAGACGATAAATTGCTTCTCAATAAAAAGGTAACTAATATTACTGGCTATACCAACGATGATATTCAAACCAGTGATGATTGGTTTAAAACTGTTTATGGGGAAAGACCTGAGGTTGTAAAAGAAAAATACAACCATATATTAAAAGGTGGATTTATTCAAAACTTCCTTTATGCCATTATCGCAAAAGATGGCTCCCGAAAAATTATTGACTTTGGTGGTTACGATTTTGGAGAAGGGGTAATCTGGACTCTAAACGATGTCACCGAAAAACGAATTGCTGAAAAAACATTAATTAAAAATGAAAAGGCAATTCGGGATTTGTACGAAGTTTCTGCAAATACTGATTTGGACTCTGCCGAAAAATTAAAGTTTATCCTTCAATTAGGTAGTGAAAGATTTAAGCTTCCCTTAGGAATTATCTCCCAAGTAAATATTGAAGAAGATTCCTATAAAATTATTAGTTCTTATTCTGAAGAGGATGAAATAAAAGAAGGAACAACTTTCAAATTAGGAGAAACCTATTGCGCAGAAGTGATAAAATCCACCGCTACATTAGCTTATGACAATTTGGATAAAAGCGAGTTAAGTGACCACCCTGCCCATGAAACCTTTCATTTGGGATCCTATTTATCTGCCCCAATTGAAGTAGATTCCCAAATCTTTGGAACCTTAAATTTTTCAAGTCCAAACCCAAGCAGAGCTGCTTTTAATGACAATGATAAAAGTTTATTAAACCTTATGGCATCTTGGGTAGGAGCAGAAATTGAGGCATCCATTGCACAAAGAGCATTAATTCAAGCCAAGGATATTGCTATTGAGGCGGCTCAAGCGAAAAGTGATTTCTTGGCTACCATGAGCCACGAAATAAGAACTCCTATGAATGGGGTTATCGGAATGACAAGCCTATTGCTGCAAACGGATCTTTCCGGAGAACAGTTGGATTATGTAAACACCGTTCGTTTGAGTGGTGATGCACTTTTGTCGGTAATTAATGACATTCTTGACTTCAGTAAAATTGAAGCAGGAAACATGTCCTTAGAGGAATTCCCTTTTGAAATTGCTCAATGTGTTGAAGAGGCCATTGAACTTTCAGCTTCAAAAGTCGCCGAAAAAAATATTGACCTATTATATTTTATTGACCCAAGTGTACCAGACATTGTATCGGGTGATATTACCCGTTTAAGACAGGTACTTATTAACTTAATCGGCAACGCTATTAAGTTTACGGATGAAGGAGAGGTGGTTATTCGAGTAGAATTAGACGAGGCAGAAGGTGACAATGCCAGGGTTCATTTTTCCGTACGAGATACCGGAATTGGAATTACAAAAAAGCAACAAGCCAAGTTATTCTCAGCCTTTTCACAGGCAGACTCAAGTACTACTCGAAAATATGGTGGAACTGGTTTAGGATTAGCAATTTGCAAGAAATTAGTTACCCTAATGGGTGGTGAGATTTGGGTAGAAAGCATTGAGGGAGAAGGTTCTAATTTCCAGTTTATTATTGACGAAAAAATAATTAAACAGAAAAAAGATTCTCAAACAGATGATATTGACCCAACTTGGTTAAAGGACAAAAAAGTTCTTATTGTTGATGATTCTGAAACAAATCTTAAAATTCTTCAAAAGCAATTTGAAAAATGGGGATTGTTACCTAGTCCTGTAAACACTTCGGAAAAAGGTTTAGCAAAAGCCCTTAATGAGGATTTTGACCTGGTGGTGATGGATTATGAAATGCCTGGTACGGATGGGGTTCAAATTACCAAAAAGATTAGAGAGAAATATACTAAGGAAGAATTACCAGTAGTACTTTTGAGCTCGGCTTATCCAGAAATGACAGATAAAGTGAAGGAATTCCTTTTCTCTGCTTATTATATGAAGCCTACAAAACACAGCCTTCTCTTAAAATCTATTTCCCGGATTCTTGCACCAAAATCACTTGAAGCAAAGCCCGACAAAAAGAAAACAGCAAGCAAGGCAATTGAACCTGTTATTGTAGAATTACCGCTTACTATTTTACTTGCCGAAGATAATTTGGTGAATCAAAAGCTAGCCGTTCTTACCATGAAAAATATGGGCTATACAATAGATGTTGTAGCCAATGGATTGGAAGCTGTGGAAGCAGTTGAGCGCCAGAAATATGACGTTATTTTTATGGATGTTCAAATGCCAGAGATGGACGGTGTTGAAGCTACCCATGAAATAATAAAACGCTTTGGAAGTAAACGACCTATAATTGTTGCCATGACCGCCAATGCTATGGAGGGAGATCGTGAAAAATTCTTAGGTGAAGGGATGGATGATTATGTGAGCAAGCCTATTAGCAATGAAGCCATTAAAAAGGTTTTGACTTTCGTGAACAAAAGGAAGCAAGAGAAATAATGAGAAGGGTATTTTCAATCCAGGCCCAACATTTTTCCATTCTAAAATCACAATTACTTTCTCTATCTGGTGATTTTTCACATTTTCAGTTTTTAGATTCCAATACCTACCCGAATCAATATTCCCAATACGATTGGCTTTGTGCTTTTGGTAAAAAGGATGCTATTTCACCATTGGAAAATGAATTTAATGAGCTTTTTAAGTTTCATCAAAAAAATAAGGATTGGCTTTTTGGGCATCTTAATTATAATCTAAAAAACAGTTTAGAAAAACTAAATAGCGCAAATCCTGATCTATTTGAATTTTCCAATTTGCACTTCTTCATTCCACAAACCGTAGTTTTTAAAAAAGAAGGGCTGGTAAAAGTTGAATCCTGGAAATTTAAGGATGAGGATGAATTCCTTCTCTTTCTTAAAAGGGATAATAGCCCGAATGATTCAGTTCCGGAAAAACAAATTCAGCTGCAAGCTCAAACGAGTAAATCGGATTATTTAAAAACCATTGAAAACCTAAAACGGGAGCTACAATACGGCAATATTTATGAAATCAACTATTGTATTGAATTTGCCCAAAATCATCGTTTAAACCCCTTGGAAGTTTTCCAAAACCTCCAAAAATTATCACCCACTCCCTTCTCTTCTTATTATAAAAATAAAGATCAGTATCTAATTTGTTCCTCTCCAGAAAGGTACCTTCAAAAAAGTGGAACAAAAATTATTTCACAGCCCATAAAGGGAACTTCAAAAAGATCTAATCATCCGGAAATAGATAATTATTTGAAAACTGAGCTTTTAAATAATGAAAAAGAAAGATCCGAAAACGTGATGATTGTAGATTTGGTTCGGAACGATTTGAGTAGAACAGCTAAAAAGAAAAGCGTAAAAGTAGAAGAGCTTTTTGGGATTTACAGTTATCCAACTGTCCACCAAATGACCTCCACCATTAGTAGTGAAATTGATCCAGAAAAAACCCCATTTACAGATGTTCTAAAACACAGCTTCCCAATGGGCTCCATGACAGGTGCTCCAAAAATAAAGGCCATGCAACTTATTGAAGAGCACGAAAATTTTTCTCGATCATTGTATTCAGGTGCCATCGGCTATATTGATCCAAAAGGGAATTTTGATTTCAATGTGGTAATTAGGAGTATTCTTTACAATGCAAAAACGGATTATATTTCAGCACGTGTAGGCAGTGCAATCACTATCTTAAGTGAAGCTGAAAAGGAATATGAAGAATGTCTTCTTAAAGCCCAGAAATTATTCGAGGCTTTAAATTAAAATTAGCTTGTTGGCAAATTAAGTCTTAGTAATTTTGGGACAATGAAGAAGCTGGAAAAAAGCATTATTGACTTTTTTGAGAATCAGAAAATTGATTTAAATGGGAACCAGTTTCTACTGGCTTGTAGTGGAGGAAAAGACTCTATGGTTTTGGCCCATGCCCTTAAAAAATTAAAAATCAATTTCGGATTGGCCCATTGCAATTTTCAATTAAGGTCCAAAGACTCTAATTTGGATGAAAATTTTGTTCAGGATTTTGCTTTAAAAAATGAGATTCCCTTTTTTACTCGGAGTTTTCAGACTAAAAACCTCGCCCAAGAAAATGGAAAGTCTATCCAAATGATGGCGAGGGAATTGCGATATGCCTTTTTTGAGGAAATTGTTAAAGCAAATTCCTATGATTTTATCCTCACCGCTCACCATTTAGATGATTCCTTGGAAACCCAAATGATAAATCTTAGCCGCGGAACTGGCATTAAAGGACTGCAAGGTATTCCTCCAAAAAATGAAAAAATATTAAGGCCTCTTCATCTTTGTACCAGGTATGAAATGGATGAATACCAGAATTCCCTAAAGATTAATTGGAGGGAGGATATTTCCAATGCTTCAGACAATTATCAAAGAAATTATATTCGTCACCATATCAGTCCACTTCTAAAGAAATCTTCCTCTTCTTTTGAAAAAGGCTATTTGCAATCCTTGAAAAATATTCAATCCGATGTGGATTTGTATCAATTCCTCTTGAAGAAAATCAAAAAGGAAATTTCCATTGAAAGTAAAGGGGGATTGGATATTGATTTAAAAAAATTAGAGGATTATCCCTCAAAAACAAGCCTATTAAAAAATGTATTGGAGCCTTTTGGTTTTCAGGATCTTTCGGCCATTGAAAGAAGTAATTCTTCAATTTCGGGAAAGGAATTTGAATCCGAAAATTATCATGCCCTTGTAAACAGGGGTTTCCTTTTAATCCGAAAAAAAGCAAAAACCTCAACTAAAAATTACTTCATTCAAGGAAAGGATAAAAGAATTACAAATCCACTTGCCCTTCAGTTTGATCAAATTGAACCATCAGAAATTGATCTTTTTAATTTAGCCGAACAAAGTGCCGCTTTTGATTTTGACAAACTTCAATTTCCCTTGGAAATAAGAAAATGGAAAAAAGGAGATCGTTTTCAGCCATTAGGCATGAATCAGTCTAAAAAATTAAGTGATTTTTTCATTGATCAAAAAGTAAGTACATTCGACAAATCAGCTTGCTGGCTGCTCTGTTCGGGAGATGTCATAATTTGGATTATTGGCATGAGAATAAATGAGCTCTTTAAAATAACAGAACTCACAAAAACTGCGTATTTTGTGCGCCCTTTGAAATAAGTCCTATGAAAAAAATATATTCTTTTTTACTAGTATTCCTTTTAGCGACAGGATCTCTTTTCGCACAACTTGAAACTCCAGTTACTTGGGAATTATCCCTGAACAGAATTTCGGATACGGAAGCTGAAGTTGTTATCACCATGGAGATTGACAAGGGGTGGCATGTATATTCCGCTTATTTGGATTCCATGACCTCAGCCTTACCAACGGAAGGATTTTGGAGTGATTCTGCAACAGAATATACTATTGTAGGTGGATTACAAGAATTGGAACCCCACGAAGATTACGACCCAAACTTTGAAGAAACATTAAAATGGCATGAAGAAGAGGCTGTTTTTAGACAAAAATTTATCATTCATTCTGCCGAAGACTTTTCTTTACTAGGAGAGATAACCTTTATGGCCTGTAACGATAGAATGTGTTTACCACCAGAATACGTTGACGTGGACCTATTGGTAAAAGGAGCGAAAAACCCAATTAAAAAAGAGGTTGAGGCCATTGATTATAATGATACGGAAAAGGATGGCCAACTGAATGAAATAACGGATGAATTAGAAGCAGAAGGAGAAGGTTCTTCTGAAGAGGATCGTAGTCTTGGGATGATATTCCTTTTAAGTTTCCTAGGTGGATTTGCCGCTTTACTTACTCCTTGTGTTTTCCCTATGATTCCTATGACGGTAAGCTTTTTCACCAAACAAAGTAAAACGAAATCTGCAGGAATTAGAAATGCACTAATTTACGGAATTGCCATTATTGTAATTTACGTTTTATTGGGAACTTTAGTTGTTCAAATTTTTGGGTCTGATGCCCTTAGTGCCCTTTCCACAAATGTAATTTTTAATGTAGTTTTCTTCTTATTACTTATCGTTTTTGGATTATCATTTCTTGGCGCTTTTGAGATCATGCTTCCAAACTCTTGGGCGAATAAAGTTGATGCACAGGCAGATAAAGGAGGGATTATAGGAATAATATTTATGGCACTCGCTTTGGCCATAGTTTCATTTTCTTGTACTGGGCCAATTGTAGGCACTATATTGTTTCAGTCCGCTTCGCATGGCGGGATGGCTCCTATAATTGGAATGCTTGGCTTTTCAACCGCAATCGCTTTACCTTTTACACTTTTTGCTGCCTTTCCAGGTTGGATGAATTCCCTTCCACAATCTGGAGGTTGGTTGAATAGTGTGAAAGTGTTTTTAGGGTTTTTAGAAATTGCTTTTGCATTTAAATTTCTTTCCAATGCGGATTTAGTATTACAACTTCACCTTTTAGAAAGAGAAACATTCCTTGCGATTTGGATTGCCGTATTTGGTGCTTTAACCTTATACCTTTTTGGAAAACTAAAATTACCTCACGATTCTCCTCTACCTTTTATCTCTGTTGGTAGATTAATGCTTGGATTGTTAGTAGGTACTTTTACTATTTACTTAATTCCAGGATTATGGGGTGCCCCAGTAAAATTAATTAGCGGCTTCCCTCCTCCAGCAAAATACAGCGAATCCCCTTATGGAGTAGGAACCAAACCTCATGATGACAATATTGAACTTCCAGAGCACGCTCATTTTGGCGAACACGACATCATTACTTTCGACGACTATGATTATGCGCTAAAATATGCCAGAAAGGTTAAAAAGCCTTTGTTAATCGACTTTACAGGTCATGCTTGTGTAAACTGTCGTAAAATGGAGCAATATGTTTGGTCTGATCCTAAGGTATTAAATATGCTTAAAAATGACGTTGTTTTAGTTTCACTTTACGTGGATGACAAAAGGCGCCTTCCAAAGGATCAACAAATAATGTCTGAACTTCAAGAAGGTAAAAAACTGAAATATATTGGCCAGAAATGGAGTGAATTCCAAGCGGTTCGATATGAGCAAAACAGTCAACCCCTTTATGTGATTGTAGATGCTGATGAAAAAAGCATGAATAAACCAACTGGTTATGATCCTGAAATTCCTCTTTATGTAGATTGGCTAAAAGAAGGAATTAGCAAATTCAACAAAAAATAAATTCATTGTATTAAACCCTCGGACAAACCGAGGGTTTATTTTTTTAAAACAAGATGTTTAACGACGAAAAACGATATCGGCTAAGGAAGGGCGAAAAAGTAATGGGCTTTATGCGAAAGTTTTCGGATACCTCCATTTTCTATTCTACTGGGCAATGGTGGAGAGGTCAAAAAATTGATTATGAAGACATTGATGAATGGACGGGATTTAAGGACAAAAACGGAAGGCATATTTACGAATGGGATATTCTTTACTATAAAATAGACCCCGAAGATTCCAATAAAAAGGGAGTTGTATTGTGGAAACAAAAGGAAGATCAATTCGGTATTTTAGATCTGGATTTAAAGACCTTTATCCCCTTGGAAGTAAATTCCATTAAAATGTTTAATGAAAGGCAACTTCAGGTTTACAGCTACCTCTTCATTAATCCAGATTTGCAAGAAGAACTTGGTTTGGAAACTTAAACTACATTCCCAAAGCTTCCAAAATTTGCTCCGTCGCCATTTTGTTTTTCACTTTAGTTATTACTTTTAGGATTATTCCATTTTCATCAATTACAAAAGTGGTTCTGTGAATTCCATCGTATTCCCTTCCCATAAATTTTTTCAATCCCCAAATTCCGTAAGCTTCTATTAATTTCCGCTCCGTATCTGCTATTAATGGAAAAGGCAAACTGTATTTATCAATAAATTTTTGATGTTTCTTTTCAGTGTCGGCACTTACTCCAATTACAGCTATTCCTTTTTCCAATAATTCACTATGGCTGTCCCTAAAATTACACGCTTCTGTTGTGCAGCCTGGTGTATCATCTTTTGGGTAGAAATACAAAATCACTTTTTTGCCTTTGTATGCCTCCATATCCACTTCCTTTCCACTTTGGTCTTTTCCAAAAATTGTGGGGGCCTTATCTCCTTCTTTTAAATGGGTCATTCTAAAATTATTAATTAATGTTGCATCAGCAAATTGCCAAGGGTAAATTCATATTGTATAAGATGACAAAGCAAGAAAAAGTTCAGTTTGTAATTGATAAGTTGGAAGAAATTTTTCCACAAGTTCCTGTTCCATTAGATCATTCGGACCCTTATACTTTATTAATTGCGGTTTTGCTTTCCGCTCAATGCACAGATGAAAGGGTAAATAAAATTACTCCACTTTTATTTGCAAAGGCAAACAATCCTACCGATATGGTAAAAATGTCTGTGGAAGAAATTAAAGAAATCATTCGCCCTTGTGGGTTAAGTCCAATGAAGTCAAAGGGGATTTACGGACTTTCAAAAATGATTTTAGAAGAACACAATGGAAAGGTTCCGGAATCTTTTGAAGCTTTAGAGAAATTTCCTGGGGTTGGGCATAAAACAGCTTCCGTAGTTATGAGCCAGGCTTTTGGGCATCCGGCCTTTCCTGTGGACACACACATTCACCGGTTAATGTATCGGTGGAACCTCAGCAACAAAAAATCTGTAGAACAAACTGAGAAGGATGCAAAACGACTTTTCCCAAAAGAGCTTTGGAACAAACTTCATTTGCAAATTATCTATTACGGGCGGGCCTATTCTCCAGCACGATCTTGGGATATTGAAAAAGATATTATCACTAAAACGGTGGGAAGAAAATCTGTAATTGAAGAGCAACTTAAAAATCAGTCCCTAAAGAAAAGCTAAAAACTCTTGGTTTCATGAGTCCATCTTCTATTCCCCAGGCCCAATCAAAACGAATAAAATAGCCAAATACTCTTGTTCTTAAACCCGTACCAATTCCAGCAATGATTGGTTCTTTTTGGCTATCTAAAACAATCAGTCCACTGCTACCAAAAGGAATTTCTGTTGTATTAATTTTATTTTCCTCCGAATAGGGAGAAGGGCCATTCCAAGCTGTACCAACATCGGCAAAACCAACAACTTGAAGGTTTTTAAAAATATCACTCCTAATAGGTCTCCTGTATAAATAACTAAGAATCGGCCATCTTAATTCCGAATTAATAACGGCAAACTTGTCTCCATTTCTAATGTTTTGAAAAGAGCCCCTCATATTGGTTACAAGGGTTTGAAAAACATAATTATTATTGTCCGCGATTGGTGTTGGTTCTACGCTATTGGAGAAAGAATTATCTACCCCTCCCATAATATAAATCAATCGTTCTGGCCCCCATGAAAAGCCAGAGGCAAAACGATTGGCCCAAATAAGATTTCTATGAATAATGGTATAATGGCGGGCATCAATACCTGCTGTATATAATCCTGTTGGCTTTAAATTTAGGTTTCTATAATATTCCGCAAATATTTTATATCTCAAACCAGAATAAAGGTTCAGGCCAATTTTTCGAGTATTATCATATACAAAGGAAGCTTTTGCTACAGCATAATCTTTATACAGATCTGGTTCATCTAAAGAAAATGATTCTCTTGATAAGGCGATGGTTTTATCCAACCTATAACCAATACTACCTTTAATTGCGGCAACGGGACTAAATGGCCAAGAAAATTTTGGCATTACCTCATAGGTTATAATTCTATCGTAATTCGCGAAGTTCTGTATTAAAACTTGACTTCTTCTAGAGAATACATAATCAATATCCAGTCGTTTTTTATAATTGCTTACCGAAACATAAAACTCAGCATTTGGTGCAAGGGAAGTTCCTGATAAAGGTTGGAAATTAGTATTGGCTGCACCGATAATTCTATAATCGTGCATAAGGTCAATTACCCCTACTTTAAAATTAGAATTAAATCCAAAATTCAATAAGTCTGGAGTTACAAAGCCTGTAAATCTTTGATATTGAGGGTTGCTAAATATATTATCGAATCCAATGGAAAAGTCGTCTTTATAAAAGGATAAAAAATAATTTCTTTTGGGTGGGATTTCCAATTCGTCCTCCTTTGGAATGGCGGTTACAGTTTCTGGACTTGGTAGGATTTCCACTTTTTCAACTTTCTTCTTTTTGGTTCTCCTTTTCCTAAACTTAGACTCATCATCAAACTGATAATTCCTTATGTCAATTTCAAAATCCTCTGGGGCTGTTCCTGGGTAATAAAGTGGACTAACATCGTTGGATGAGATTAATTCTGTTTGAGTGGTTTGAGAAGAGGCATTTGCGGAATCTTTGCTAATAATTCCAACCGGCGCAGGATTATCAACAACGGCCAATCCACTAAATTCTGCTGCATTAAAATGCTCCGTTTCAAAAATTTTATACCGACGGTCTTTTAAAACAAGCGTATAGTTCTTTCCTCCTTCCAGACCAATACTTTGGTCTAAAATGCTTCTATTATAATTGCTTTGTTGGAACTCTTTAAAGGAATATTCGTAGTGAGTAATGGTATCAACATAGGAAATGGCGCTATCAATTTTTATTAGATGTCTATTTACAATTCCAGACCTTCCGCTTAAAAATGTTAAATACCCATCTTGGTATTCTTGGGAGGCTCTTTCATTAATTCCATCACTATTGGTCAATCTCCAAATTACCGAAGTTTCTGTAGAAGGTTCCATCGCTGGCATTGCAAAAAGGTCTACGCTTTTTTTCGGAAAATCTGTAGACCATTCCTTTTTCTTTAAGGTATCTGTAATTCTATTGGAAGAAAAAACAACCCTTTTCTCATCATCAAAAAAGGCTGGGTCGAAATCATCGTAAGAATCATTTGTTAGTTGTTCTATTTTGGTATTGAGGATGGTGTAGATAAAAATATCTGACTGGTTCTTTTTTACGGCTGACATTAAAAACCGTTTACCATCTTTTGAATAATCGAAAGAAAGGATTTCATCGAATTTGAAAAATTGCTTTTTCTCTAATTTATTTTCGGCTAGGTTGTAAAAATTTAGGTAGATATATCCTTTTTCTTCGGTAAACATGGCTAGTATTTCACCATTAGGATGCCAAGCCAATAAGGGAAAGGTATAATCTGCATTTTGGGCAATTTTATGTCCCCCTCTTAAAATTTTCTTTTTCTTTCCTGTTTTAAGATCTTTAATATAAACACGGTACTCTCCAAATTTTTGTTTCACATAAGCCAATTTACTAGCGTCGTGATTTAGCTCCATTCTAGTAATCACTTTGTTTTTTGGGACTTTAACCAGAGGTTCTTTTAATTCATCTTCAAAAATCCCATCCTTATATTGTTCTTTGTAAAAATCCTTCCATCCTTGGGTTATCATTTCCAGATCCTTACCTAAAATATAGGAAAAGCCACTTTCAATATTTCTATTTACGATGGCCATATAAACAATATTTTTCAAGACTTTCCTTCCATAGGTTTGTCCGATATAATGCCAAAAAGAGTGTCCAGCAATCCTTGCATCTTCGCCTATTAAAGAATTTATCCTTTTAAATTTTCCACTTAAAAAACCGTCTTTCACTTTGGCATCGGTTTCCATACTCCAATCTTCACCGATATAACTAATTAGCCCTTCGGTATACCATTCTGGGAGATTCAGTAGGGTAGAGTTTTTTAAAGATTGCGTAAATCCGCCATAAACTAAATTGCTCAGCACCACTTCTGCCAAACCACTTCTTAGTTTCTTTTCTAGATCGGTATAACTCCCATTAAAATGTAGAAAAAGCCTTCTTCCACTGATCCGTGTAACCCCTGAGGAATTGTAGTCCTCATCGGTATTGGAATTCACATTACTTTGTTTGAGATCCGAAAGATTATTGAAAACCAAAATTTGTACTCGATCTTCTAAGGGAGCATCCAAAAAATTCTCAATTCTTACCAAAGTTTTATCGGTAAGCCGGGCTACTTGTTTTGCTAATTCGTCGTTACCACGATAAAAATAAATGTCATATCTCTCAAAACGATGAAGGAACCAATCAAAATCCACATATTGAACTCTGTTTTTCCCAAACTCCTGATTTAGGCCATAATAGAATTGTGCTTTAAGAGGCAACAAACTTGCTGTTCCTAAGACAAAAAAGAGGATGGATAAAAGTTTAAAATATCTTTTTTTCAAATTCTATTCGTTCAGAATCCCAATTGGATTAATGTAAAAACTAACTTAGTAAAGCTTCATTTAGTATGGATGAAGGTAATCTAAAATGCTTATTTTAAAAAGCAGTCTAATTTATAAACCCCAATTGCTCAATTAAGGTTGCTTCCAAGGCTTTTATTTGTTTATATATGGACGATGATTTAGCCGAAAAGTTGGTTGCTATTGGAAAATAAAATCCAAAAATCAACAAAGTTTCAGCATCATTTCCTCCACTTCTTGGCTGTCCCATTTGGTGTCAATATTCGGAAGAGCCATTATTTGTGCCATAATACCGTCCTGTCTTATCCCTTCTTTTAAAGCATCGGAATAGCGGATATGACTAAAAGTTACCATGGAATATAGAGGCATCCATTTATCAGGATACTTTCCATAAAATCGATTTTCAATTTTCTTTCTCAATAAAAAACTTGGATCTCCTGTTAGATCTCTCATCTCTACAAAGTTTCTCATCGCCAAATCTGCAATGGCCTCTGCATCTGGTTTTCTAGATTTTTGAAACTCCTCTAAAACCAAAGGCCAATCCTCTCCTTTTTCAGAAAGCAACTCCTCCAAAACAGAACAATCCTCAAAACCACTATTCATTCCCTGTCCGTAAAAGGGAACAATTGCATGTGAAGCATCTCCTAAAATAGTAACCTTGTCATTTTTTACCCAAGGATAGCATCTAATAATTACCAAGGAAGAAGTAGGATTTTCATCCCATTCCTGATTAAAACTAGGCATCAAATCCAAAGCATCACCAAATTGCTCTTTAAAAAGTTCTCTTGCTTTTTCAGTGGAATCTTGTTCAGAAAAGGAAGGTGAACCTTCAAAAGGAAAAAATAAAGTACAAGTAAAACTACCGTCCGGATTTGGTAAGGCTATCAACATATAGTTCCCTCTTGGCCATATATGCAATGCTTCTTTTTCCATCTTATGGCTTCCATCTTCATTTGGTGGAATGCTTAATTCCTTATATCCATGTTCTATATATTCTTGGGAATAATTAAATCTATCTGTTTTCTGAAAGGCAGCTCTTACCGCACTAAATGCTCCATCGGTTCCAAAAAGCATATCAGCCTCTGAACTCGTTGATTTCCCTGTTTCATAATTTTTAAAAGTGGCTGAAGCCTTTTCAAAGTCAACTGCGGTGCAACGTTCGTTGAAATTAATTTTTGCATTACCAGTACTTTCTGCTAAATCCATTAGTCTGGCATTAAGTCCAGCCCTAGAAACTGAATAAATCGCTTGTCCTTCTTTCCCATAAGGTTGAAAACTTAATTTTCCTTTCTGGTCATGCATTACTCTTCTATACATGGGAATGGAAATTTTTCGAATTTCTTCACCAACTCCAACCCCATCCAATGCTTTCCAACCTCTATTGCTCATGGCCAAGTTTATGGACCGGCCACCGTCAATAAGATTTGCTCTCATATCCGGTCTTCTTTCAAAAAGTTCCACTTGATGGCCTCTTTTTCCCAAATAAATGGCCAATAGAGATCCTACCAATCCAGCACCGCAGATATTAATTTTCTTTTGTGACATATTATAATGCTGATTTTAAAATTTCACCAAATTGATATACATCCATAAATGAATTATACAAAGGAACCGCTGCCAAACGAATTACATCCGGCTCTCTCCAATCTGCAATTACTCCTGCTTTTGTTAAAGTATCAAAAACTGCTTTACCCGATTCGGGAACAACCATGGATATCTGGGAACCTCTTTTAGAAGGATCTTTGGGTGTAAGTATTTTTAATTTTTTGTTTTCACTTTTGCCCACTTCGTTAATAATGAACTCCATATACCCAGTCAATAAATCTGCTTTGGTTCTAAGAGCATCTATTCCAGCTTCATTAAAAAGCTCTAAGCTTGCTAATAGGGGGGTCATAGAAAGTACAGGTGCATTGCTCAATTGCCAAGCTTCGGCAGTAGGAATTGGAATAAATTCATCGGGCATTTTAAATCTGGTTTCCTTATCATGTCCCCACCATCCTTCAAACCTAGGAATCTCAGTTTGGCCATGATGTTTTTCATGAACAAAAACCCCGGACACTCCGCCCGGTCCACTATTTAAATATTTATATCCACACCATGCTGCAAAATCCACATCCCAATCATGAAGCTGTAGTTTTACATTTCCTGCAGCATGGGCTAAATCCCAGCCAGCCATTCCTCCAGCATCATGCACGGCTTTGGTTATTCCTTTAATATCGAAAAACTGTCCAGTATAATAATTCACACCGCCAATCATTAGCAGGGCCAATTCATCTTTGTTTTCTTCAATAGCTTTGTAAATATTGGCTTCATCAATTAATTCGGTTTCAGGGTCTGGTTGTATTTCAATTAAATGCGAATCAGGATCTAAACCATGGAATCTCAACTGACTTCTCAGCGCATATTGATCTGATGGAAAAGCTTTTGCTTCACAAATAATTTTAGTCCTTTTTGAATCCGGCCTAAAAAAACTGACCATCATTAAGTGTAGGTTGGTTGTTAGTCCATTCATAGCAACCACCTCAGTATTTTTTGCCCCAACAATTTTGGCCAAGGCATCGGTAAAAAACTCATGGTAAGGCAACCAAGCTCTTTTGGCGTCTGTATGGCCTTCCACTCCATATTTCGCCCAATCTTCCAGTTCTTCTAGTAAATATTTTTGGGCGTTTTTCGCTTGTAAGCCAAGAGAATTTCCAGTAAAATAAAAAGCTGCTTTTCCATTTACTTGTGGAAATAAAAACTTGTTCCGATACTCTTTCATTGGATCTTCATCATCACATTTTTGAGCAAATTCTTTGGAAAATTGGTAATTCATCTATTCAATATTTGTGGTCAAAGTTAAAAAGTTCCTCAAGCTAACAAGAATGATAAAACAAATAATATAATGGCGGAAAAAATTGGGATGGATTCCACCCAAAATCCACAATAAAGTTCAGATCTTCTGGAGTTCATTCTGGAAATTAACCAAATCCCGAAAGCACCAGCTATTATCCAAGAAATTGCCAACTGTAATGACCCATTAAAGAAAAAATATTGAGTGATTTTCCAAAGTACATAGCTCGACATTAAAATACAGGCCACCCATATGGAATATTTTTCACCAATTTTTTGAGGCAGAGTTTGCATTTCCTCACCATCCAATGGAATATCTCTAATATCAAATGGAATAACCAGTGCTGCAACTATTGCAGATCTAAAAACAAACTCACCTATGGCAATCGGATTAAATTCTTGGAAAACCAAAAGCGGCATTAAAAAGGAGATATAAGCCCAGGAGGCTGAAATTAAAAAAAGTTTTAGACCAGGCGCATTTCTTAAAGAACTAAAAGATTTAAAAGGATGATTGAACCCTATTGGATATAAAAAAGCCAACAAAAATGCCGGTGCCGTATACCATACAAGCTTAGCCGAAAGAATTTCAATATAAAAAAACAGAGCTGCAACTAAAAAAAGGGCTGTGAAAATTATGGCTTGGAGAAATCTTTTACTCATCCAAAGCTTTTGCTTCAGTTCTTCATTCAAATCTTTTGGCATTTGAACAATTCTCATATAGTTATAAGCTCCAATAGTTGAACAAAAAACAAAAAGGATATAAGGTAAGGGTATTTCATTAAGCTCTTGATGGGACAAGTAGGTAAAACAAGAGATTGCTAAGGCAACCCAAAAGTTTGAATAGACCGCAAGTTTTAGAAGTTTGTTCACTTATTAACCAAATGTTGATTATTGAAAATTCCTTTAGATGCCAAAGCACAAAATAAGCTGTTTTATTACTTACTTTTGCAGTCCAAATTTTCAAAATTAAGAATAAGATGACAACAGATTCTTTCGCATATAGACATATTGGACCTAGAGAACATGAGGTTGATGAAATGTTGAAAGCCGTTGGGGTGGATACCATTGAACAATTAATTGATGAAACTATTCCTAAAAACATCCGATTAAAAGAGGAGTTGAATCTTTCTCCGGCTTTAACTGAGAATGAATTTATTGGAAAAATCAGGAATCTTGGTAGAAAGAATAATGTTTATAAAACATATATAGGTTTAGGCTATCACCCAACTATAATGCCCGGTGTTGTACAAAGAAACATCCTTGAAAATCCGGGTTGGTATACGGCTTACACTCCATATCAAGCGGAAATTGCACAAGGGAGATTGGAAGCCTTATTAAATTTTCAAACTGTTGTATGTGACCTTACGGGTTTACCTATTGCCAATGCCAGTTTATTGGATGAGTCTACAGCTGCTGCTGAAGCCATGTCTATGTTTTTTGCCGCTAGAAGTCGGGCCAAGCAAAAAGCGGGAGCAAATAAATTTTTTGTTAGCATTCATTGTTTGCATCAGAATATAGATCTATTAAAAACCAGATCTGAGCCCTTAGGGATTGAACTTGTAATTGGAGATCATAGAGAGATAAATCTTAGTGAGGATTTTTTTGGCGCACTTCTTCAATATCCTGCTGCTGATGGGGAGGTATTTGACTATAAGGATTGGGTAAAAGGAGCAAAAGAATTTGAAGTTCAAACTTGTGTTGCGGCAGATATTATGTCCCTAGCTTTACTTTCACCTCCGGGAGAATGGGGAGTTGACGCTGTTGTTGGAACCACCCAAAGATTTGGAATCCCATTGGGGTTTGGTGGACCCCATGCCGCTTTTTTTGCGACCCATGATGCTTATAAAAGGCAAATTCCAGGTAGAATAATTGGAAAAACATTAGACAAAAGTGGAAATCCTGCTTTAAGGATGGCACTTCAAACAAGAGAACAACACATTAAAAGGGAAAGAGCAACTTCCAATATTTGCACCGCTCAGGTATTATTAGCTGTAATGGCTGGAATGTATGCCGCTTACCACGGCCCAAGGGGTCTGAAAAACATTGCTTCAAAAATCCATTTCAGCGCAGTAACTCTTACTGACAAACTTCGCAATCTTGGTTATGAGCAACAAAATGAATTTTTCTTTGATACCATTCGAATAGAAACTGGAGAAATTTCATCAGATGAGATTCGAAAAATTGCGGAACAAAAAGAAGTAAACCTTAGATATATAAGCAACCATGAAGTGGGAATTTCTTTAAACGAGACCACAAATTTGGACGCTATTAATGAAATCATTGAAATTTTCGCCGAGGCCAAGGAAGCTGAATTGAATCCGGCTACAAAATTATTTGAGGTGATGGCTATTCCAGAAACCTTAAAAAGAAAAAGCGCCTATTTAAGCAATGCTGTTTTTAATAAGTATCATTCTGAAACTGAAATGATGCGATATATCAAAAAGTTAGAACGTAAAGATCTTTCTTTAAATCACAGTATGATTGCCTTAGGCAGTTGCACTATGAAATTAAACGCAGCTACAGAAATGCTTCCCTTAAGTTGGCCATTATTTGCTAATATTCACCCATTTGCACCAAAAAACCAAACATTTGGATACCGAGAAATGATCTCCGATTTAGAAAGGGATTTAGCGGAAATTACCGGATTTCATTCCATGTCCTTGCAACCAAACTCGGGTGCTCAAGGCGAATACGCAGGTTTAATGGTTATTCGTGCCTATCATCAATCTAGAGGTGAAGGACATAGAAACATTACCTTAATTCCTAGCTCTGCCCACGGCACAAATCCAGCCTCAGCAGTTATGGCAGGGATGAAAGTTGTTGTTGTAAAATGTGACGACTATGGAAACATTGATGTAAACGATCTAAGAGAAAAGGCTGTTCTTCATAGCGACAATCTTTCTGCATTAATGATCACCTACCCATCGACTCATGGCGTTTTTGAGGAATCCGTAATTGAAATTACAGATATTATTCACGAACATGGCGGACAGGTTTATATGGATGGTGCGAATATGAATGCACAGGTAGGATTAACAAGTCCTGGAAATATTGGAGCTGATGTTTGCCATCTAAATCTTCATAAAACATTTGCCATTCCTCATGGTGGTGGTGGACCTGGCATGGGACCAATTGGAGTTGCCGAGCATTTGGCACCTTTCCTTCCATCGCACAGTTTGGTACCTACAGGAGGTAAAAACGGAATATCATCTATTTCTGCCGCGCCTTTTGGAAGTGGACTTATCTTAATTATCAGCTACGCTTATATTAAAATGCTTGGTGCCGAGGGTTTAAGAAAATCCACGGAATTTGCCATTCTTAATGCTAATTATATGAAGCAAAGGTTGGAAGGTGATTTTTCGATTCTATATTCAAACATCAAGAATAGAGTTGCTCATGAAATGATCATTGATTGTAGGGTCTTTAAAAAAGACACTGGAATTGAAGTAGTAGATATTGCTAAAAGATTAATGGATTACGGCTACCATGCACCAACAGTTTCCTTTCCGGTAAATGGCACAATGATGATTGAGCCTACAGAAAGTGAAGGAAAAGAGGAAATAGATCAATTTTGCAATGCTTTATTGTCGATAAAGAATGAGATAGATACCATCCAGGCAAATAATTTGGATTTTGATAATAATGTTGTAAAAAATTCGCCTCACACTTTAAATATGCTCACTGCTGATTCGTGGGATTTTCCATACTCTAGAGAAACTGCTGCCTACCCACTGGAATATATTCACGAAAATAAATTCTGGCCTTCAGTACGTCGCGCAGATGATGCTTTCGGAGACAGAAACCTAATATGTACTTGCGATCCTATTGAATCCTATTTGGAAGAATAATTAAATAAACTGTCAAAATTTTACATCATTCATTTCTAAATCCTTTGGGGGTTTTACCAACGTTAACATTTTAATTGTTACATTTGTTAACCTTGTGTTAAAATTTTAAGAAAAACCCAAAAAGTATGAAGAAAAAAGCTATTCTCTTTTTAGGGATAGTTTGTGCCTTTTCAATGTCTGCGCAGAACAATGCGAAGACTAATGAGCACACTCCCCAAACCGCTACTCAAAAAAAGGGCGGAAAAACTACAATTATTACAAAAGCAAAAACTGCAGCGCCAATTTGGTCTGAAGATTTTTCTGGCGGTGTCCCGAATGACTGGGTAATGTATGGTCATAATGGTAATCCAGCTTCTCCAGTAGCAAATTCTACTTGGGAATACAGAGGAACTACAACCATTCCTGGAGCAGGAACTGGCTCTAGAGGAGCTTGGGCAGGTACAGCCGGTGTTGCCGGTGGAGCGCCAATTGCCTCTCCTACTGCCGCTAACGGTTTTATGATTTTTGATTCAGATTATTTAGATAATAATGGTAGCCAAACTGGCGCAGGAAATGGTGTTGCACCAGCTCCTCACGTTGGTGATTTAACTACCGACACTATTGATTTATCTGGATTTCCAAACATTCAATTAACTATCCATAGTTCTGCACGTTATTTTGCGGGTAGATACCTAGTTGCATTTAGCTCAGATGGTGGTGCAACTTGGGGTGATACTACAAGAATCCTTGGAGATTTGGCAGTAAACGCTTCGACAGCAACTGATGATGAAGTTACTGTTATCAACATTTCCAATTTTATTGGAAACTCCTCAATGGGAATGATCAGGTTTATTTTTGACGGTGCTTATAATGAGCCAGGTGCAAATGGACAAGGTTATTACTACTGGATGTTTGATGATATCGCAATCGATGAACTTCCTGATCATGCATTTGCTTTTACACCTTTTAATGGTTCCCCTGCAAATGATATCATTTTTGCTGGTGACGGTGCGCATGAAAGAACAGGAAATATGATTTTGGACGAAGCGAGTACTGTTGAATTCGATTCAAATATTTTGAATTTCGGAGTACAAGCTCAAACAAATGTTAGTTTAGAAGTTGATGTTTATAGAGATGGTAATTTAGAAACCACTCTTGCTTCTACTCCTATTCCAATTTTGGCTCCTGGTGATACAGCAGATTTCAGCTCTATTTTCACTCCAGCCTACCAACCAACCGCACCTGGTCAATTTGACTGTGTGTTTAGAGTAGTTTCTGATAGTGTACCAACTGCTTCGGGTTCGTTTTCTCCACAGGATACTGCCTATACCTTTTGGGTATCAGATCCAATTATGGATACAGCGAACAATCCTTTCGCAGGACAGAGTTTAGATTACAGAACATTTGACAACAGTATCGGATCAACTCAATTGGGAGATGATGGAGCTGCACTTGCTAGTAGATTAGTATTTCATCATCCTACGGCTGTAGACGCCAATGGAGATAGTGTAGTACAAGTTAACTTTATGGACATTCGTTTCTCTACCCTTACTTTAGATGGTGGTGATATTCAATTAGAGTGTTATGCTGCAACTGGCTTTGATTTTGTAAACGGCTTTGGAGCTGGACCATTATTCTCAATTCCTTTTACCTTAAATGGTAATGGCGGTACTACTAGTCGTTTTGATGTTAGAAATTCTTCACAAGAATCTGTTGAGTTAATTCCTGATTCTGCCTATTTCTTTGTGGTGTATATGTTCTCCAATGCTGGAGCTAGCACTATTAGAATTGCAAATGACCAAACAGTTGCTCAACCAGGACAAACGTCGATTATGTATAATGCTGATGATGCAAGATGGTATACAGGTTATTCAGGTGGATCAAGAACTTTTAGTTCTCCGCACATTAGAGTTGGTGCTTATGAAAATTCAATTGGTTTGGATGAGAATCCAACTTTTGATCTAGCGCTTTACCCAAATCCTTCTAATGGAGAGAACATCAATCTTCAAATTAATGAAGGTGGTTCTTATACTGTTGAATTGGTGAATACTGTAGGTGCACTTATTTCTTCTGAAGAAATAAATGTGAACGGAAATGAAAGACATGAATTAAATTTTGCTTCTCTTGCAAGAGGTATTTATATTCTTAATGTTAAAGGAGATAGTGGTGTAAAGTCTACTAAGCTTACTATAAAATAAAGCTAAAACTAGCTTTCAAATTCTTAATAAGCCCAAGGATATTTTCCTTGGGCTTATTTTTTTTGTTGTATCTTCGGGGTCGAAAATTAAAACTTATTGTAATGAAAAAACAGCTACAAATGAAGGGAGCTACAGCTCTCTTTGTTGGACTTGTTATGGGCTTCACAGCTACAGCTCAGACTCAGACAAACTCTGACAAAAAAGATCCCTCTACAGAATTAGGCAAAAAAGAAGCCTATATTGAAAACAACAATCTTAAAAAAAGCACTCTACCTGTTGTAATAAACCCAAATACTTCAAGCAAAGACGCCGTTCTTTGGTCGGAAGATTTTGCTAGTGGTTTTGCTGCCAGCACAAATGGCGCTTGGACTACAAGTGGTGTTAATGCCAATTTTGTAGAATATGATACAGATGGACCTGACAACTTGATTCCTAATGGATGGGGACCACTTCCTTCTCCAACGGCGGGTAACGGTTTCGCGATTTTTGATTTTTACGATCGCTTTCCAGATGCTCCAGGAACTTTTGCTTCCACTCCAGCAGAAGCTAAGTTAACTTCACCAGTAATTAACCTAGGTGCAGGAACAACTGATGCTCAGATTGATCTTTACATGCAATTATACAATTGCTGCCATGCTACTGAAAAGAACATGACAATAGATATTAGTACTGATGGTGGACTTACATTTCCAAATAGCATTGTTGCAAATGCAGATTTCGGAAGAAATGATCGTCACTGGAACCTAGGTTTAGGATACCACTTTAGATGGAAAATCTCTAATTATATTGTTGCAGATCCAACAAATGTTGTTATCCGTTTTAATTGGACATCAACTTCTCCTGATGCGAATGCACAATATGACAATACCTATTTTTGGATGATTGATGATATCACAATTAGTGATGTTCCAGATCACTCTTTAGAATTTACAGAATTAGGTAGCGGAGCGCCAGCACACGATATTATTTTTGATGGTGACGGAGCAAACTCTAAAATGGGTATCATGGCTTTAGGCCAAGCTACTTCCATTGGAATGGATGCTAATATTGTTAATTACGGAACTGTTACACAAACTAATGTGAAACTACAGGTAAATATTGAAGATGATAATGGTACTAACATTACTACTTTAACATCTGCAACTGGTGGAACAATTGCCGAAAATGACACATTGGACTTCAACACATTATTTACTAGCCAGACTTGGACACCAACTGCTGCAGGATCTTATAACTTTATATATTCCATGACTTCTGATAGTTCTGGTGTTGCAGGTTTTGAGGCTCAATTAGATACCTTTACCTTAAACGTTACTAATAACACTTTACACTCTATTGATTGGAATGCATTTAGTAACAATATTGGTACAGAGGAATTAGGTGATGATGGATCTGGTTTAGCTTCTAGATTATATTTCCCGAATCCTAATGTGGATACAACAGACTATATCTACTTGGAGAATTTAGATATCCGTTTTTCTACTCAAAGTGATGCTGGTGGTGAGGTATTAGTTGAGATTCAAGATACTTCAATTGATTTAGCAACTTCTTTTAATAATGCCCCATTATTCTCAGGTACTTTTGACGTTACTACCGCAATGGTAGGTGGAACAGGTACATTTGACTTACGTGACAGCGTATGGAATGCATGGTTAGGTGAATACGAATTGTTTGGACGAGAATTAGACGCCAACAATTCTTATTATATGGTGGCTTATTTATTCTCAAATGGAGGAGCTAGTCCAGTTCAAATTGCAAATGACCAAACTTTCACACAACCTTCTCTTTCTGGAATTATGTTTAATGTTGACGATAACAGATGGTATGTTGGTTATACAACTGGTTTGGATATGAACGCACCATGGTTAAGAGCAAGGTTTGCTGAAAATCCTGATGCAAACATCGGACTTGAAGAAGCTAAGTCGAATGAATATAATGTTTACCCTAACCCTGTTTTAGGAAACGATTTTTCTTTACAAATTGCGGAAGAAGGAAACTACACTTTAGAATTAGTAAACCTTACGGGTCAATTGGTTCAGACTTCAAACATTCACACTGAAAGAAATGAAGTTAAGAAAGTAGATGTTTCTAGTTTAGCTAAAGGCGTATACGTACTTAATATTAAAGGGGATAACTTAACTGAATCAGTAAAAATTACTGTGAAATAAGATTTTCCATCTTTTAAAAAAAAATGAAGCCCTTGAGAAATCAAGGGCTTTTTTTATGACATTTATGGACGTTTAAAGAAAGGGCAGGCTCAGTTTACAAGTTCTTTTTTATACTCTTAAAGAGTTTAGAACAAAACACAAAATCATTGATATCTTCATTATCGGTTGACAATATTTCATCCTTTGTACCGGACCAAACTTTAAGTCCATGTTTGATATAAATAATCTTATCACCTATTTCCATAACAGAATTCATGTCATGGGTATTAATGATGGTTGTAATATCAAAATCCTGTGTGATCTCTTGTATTAGATTATCAATTACTATGGCCGTTTTTGGGTCTAAGCCAGAATTTGGTTCATCGCAAAAAAGATATTTTGGACTTAAGGCAATTGCTCTAGCCAAGGCCACCCTTTTTTGCATTCCCCCACTTACTTCAGCAGGAAACTTATTATTCACATCCTTCAGATGAACCTTCTCCAAACAAAAGTTCGCTCGGTCGGTTTTTTCAGAACTAGACATCCCTGAAAACATATCCAAAGCAAACTTCACATTATCTTCAATGCTTAAAGAATCGAATAATGCATTCCCTTGAAACACCATACCCATATCTGTTCGAAGGGATTTTTTGGCATTGGTATCCATATTACTCAATTCTCGGCCATCATAAAGAATCTCACCCTCATCAATTTGGTGTAAACCAATAAGGCTTTTAAGAAAAACGGTTTTTCCAGAACCACTTTGTCCAATAATAAGGTTGGTTTTCCCTTTTTCAAATGTGGTGGAAATCCCTTTTAAAACCTCTTGCTCATCAAAGCTTTTTTTCAAATTATGAACCTCAATTGCTGCCATTATCCAAGAAGAATTTGAGTTAGAATATAATTTGCGACAATAACAGCAATACTGCTACTTACAACAGCTTTTGTGGCATTAATCCCTACCTCTACAGCTCCTCCTTTTACATAATAGCCATAGTAGGCAGAAATGGTAGTTATTAAAAAGGCAAAGAATACTGTTTTTATAAGAGAGTAAACAATATAGAATGAATTGAAATCAGATTGAATACCGACTAAAAAGTCAGTAGGGCTTACTACACCAATGAATGTTGCAGCTAAATACCCGCCCCAAATTCCTAGGAACATTGACAAGACAATAAGAATAGGGTTGAAGAAGATCAAGGCTATTATTTTTGGAAGAATTAAATAACTAGCCGAATTTATTCCCATTATATCTAAAGCATCAATTTGTTCAGAAACTCTCATAGACCCCATTGTTGAGGCTATATTGGAACCAACTTTACCTGCTAGAATAAGACTAATAATGGTAGGTGAAAATTCCAGTATAATGGATTCTCGCGTGGCAATACCTACATAATAATTAGGTATTAAAGGATCGTTTAGGTTAAATGCCGTTTGGATGGTAACAACAGCCCCTACAAAAAGTGATATAATGGAAACAATTCCTAGGCTATTCAGTCCTAATAATTCTAAATCAGACCAAAAGGCTTTTACATATTCCCTCATATTTTCGGGACGGCGAAATACCTTCCCGAGCAATATGAAATATCTTCCTATATACTTAATTGCACTAGTTAAAAACATATCGCTAAAATAAAAGTAATTTTGTCTTCTAATGATCAAAACAAAATACAGTTTCATCAAAAGTCCCAGAAAAATAATTTACTTGGGAATTCTTGTTTTAATAACGAGTTTAAATTCCTGTAAAGTGATTGAAAAATGCGACTGTCCCTCGTACAATTCAACTCAAGACTCTGAGGATGAGAAAGTCTGAATCCGTTCTTTCTAGATACGTACCTGAAAGTTCTTTGGTATTACTAATGCCTTTATTAAAAGAAGATCCTATTGAGTTAAAAATAAAAAAGCCTCGAAGAACCAAATTTGGCGATTACCGGCTACCAAAAAAAGGAGAAAGACATCAAATAAGCATCAATAATAACCTAAATCCCTTCGCTTTTTTGATTACCCTCCTTCATGAAATTGCTCATTTGAAAGCCTTTGTTGAATATGGAAATAAAATTAAACCCCATGGTAAAGAATGGCAATCCACATTTTTAAAAATTTCACAACCCTTCTTAGACCAAAACATATTTCCCAAGGATTTAGCCATCATTTTGGAAAATAGTTTAAAAAAAGGTGGAGCAAGTAGTTGCACAGATTTAGATTTATTTCGAGAATTGCAAAAGTTTGAAGATTCTTCAAAGATCCCTGTAGAAGAATTAGAAGAAGGTTCTATTTTTAGAGCGGACAATAATAAAATTTTTAAAAAGGGCCCTAAAGCTCGAAAGCGATATAAATGTGTTTGCTTAGATAATGGAAAGGACTATTTGGTCCATCCATTAGCAAAAGCGGAATTGATAGAAACAATAAAACAAGAATTAAGTGCCAGATCGTAAACCATATTTCTCCTCACCTTTTAAATTAGGAATTTTGGGTGGTGGACAATTAGGAAAAATGCTTTTAAGCGAAACCAGACGCTACGATATTCAAACAAAAGTTATAGACCCTAGTCCCCTTGCTCCTGGTAAATTCGCCACCAATGAATTTACCGTTGGCGATTTTACCGATGAACAAACCGTCCTCAATTTTGGCAAGGATTGCGATGTTCTTACCATCGAAATAGAAAATGTAAATACGAAGGCCTTAAAAAAGCTTGTAAAAGATGGGGTAAGAGTTTTTCCAAAACCGGAAACCTTAGAACTCATTAAAGACAAAAGGTTTCAAAAGGAATTTTACAAAAACAATAATATACCTACATCCCCATTTTTCACTTTTGAAACCAAAGCTGAACTTATCGATAAACTCCAGGAAAGGGGAAAAACTCCGCCTTTTGTGTGGAAAGCAGGAACTGGTGGATACGACGGAAAAGGAGTAGAGATTGTTAAAACTGAAGAGCAAATTAAAGGATTACCGGATCAGCCTGGTTTAATAGAAGATCTAATTCCTTTTGAAAAAGAACTGGCAGTTGTAGTAGCGAGAAATGAAAATGGCGATACCAATTCCTTTCCTTTAGTGGAGATGGATTTTCACCCAATCGCAAACCTTGTAGAATATGTTTTTAGTCCGAGTTTAGCCCCAGAAACCTTAAAAAAAGAGGCAAGAACAATTGCGGAAAACTTAGTTAAAGCAATTGATCATGTGGGGATATTGGCGGTGGAAATGTTTTTAACAAAAGAAGGAGATATCCTTATAAATGAAATCGCTCCTAGGGTTCATAACAGCGGGCATTTAACTATTGAAGGAAATATCACTTCCCAGTTCGAACAGCACCTTAGAGCGATTCTAAACCTTCCTTTGGGAAGCACAGATATCCTAAAACCCTCGGTAATGATAAACCTTAACGGGGAGGAAAATTATGAAGGCCCTGTTTATTATGAAGGGATACAAGAAATTATGTCCATCCCTGGGGTTTATATCCATCTTTATGGAAAATCTGAAACAAGGCCTTTCCGCAAAATGGGACATGTAACTGTAATTTCTGACACTCTCGATGAGGCAAGAGAAATTGCCAAAAAAGTAAAATCAACAATCAAAGTAATCAGCAAATAAAATGGAGAATAAAATAGAAGTTGGAATTATAATGGGAAGCAAATCGGACTTACCCGTAATGCAAGATGCGGCGGATGTTTTAAAGGAATTAGGTGTTGAATTTGAAATGACCATTGTAAGCGCCCACCGCACTCCAGAACTGATGTACGAATATTCTAAAAATGCACACCAAAGAGGCTTAAAAGTAATTATCGCAGGTGCTGGCGGTGCTGCTCATCTTCCAGGAATGGTAGCTTCAATGAGTCCTTTACCAGTAATTGGCGTCCCGGTAAAATCAAGTAACTCTATTGATGGATGGGATTCTGTCTTGTCCATTCTCCAAATGCCTTCTGGCGTACCTGTCGCGACCGTCGCCTTGGATGGCGCTAAGAATGCCGGAATCCTTGCGGCCCAGATCATTGGAACATCTGATGCTGGTGTTGCTAAGAAGCTAGTCGCTTACAAAGCGGGATTGATTGATGCGGTGATGGAGATGGTGGAAGAGGTGGGATCTGATCAATGAGATGATTCCCATCAGGGTATTTCAGGACCTACAGCAGCAAGCTAAACTTAGCAAAAAACTGCCAGGCAGTACCTCCTGAAAAGCCCTCAAAC
>CAKZNE010000314.1 GCA_937129395.1 uncultured Cryomorphaceae bacterium
CAAATCCAAACCTTTACACCTATTTTACCATAAACCGTTTGTGCTTCGGTAAGTGCATAGTCTATATCAGCTCTCAATGTATGTAATGGTATTCTACCATCTTTATATTGTTCTGATCTCGCCATCTCTGCTCCATTTAATCTTCCAGAGATACCAACTTTAATACCTTCAGCACCCATTCTCATGGTACTAGCAAGAGCACCTTTGATAGCTCTTTTGTAAGAAACTCTACCTTCAATTTGACTTGCAATACTTTCTGATACTAATTTAGAATCTAACTCAGGTCTTTTGATTTCAAAAATGTTGATTTGAACATCTTTCTTAGTCAACTTTTTGATCTCTTCTTTAATCTTATCAACTTCAGATCCACCTTTACCGATAACAATTCCAGGTCTTGCCGTAAAAACAGTAATGATTAATCTTTTAACAGTTCTTTCGATTACTACTTTATTGGGGCCCAGGGAAAAAATGTTAGGAAACATACAGGTTTTCTGCTCTAGTGATACTTCAATCAACCGATCCTCAGGAAAGAGTTCATGAAGAATTTCAGGCCTTTCTTTGAAACCATCATGATAGATGATAGCATGTGACTTACCTACAGGTTGAAAGGTGCAATCAAGATGAAGTACATGTTTATCAGGATCATCGCTGGTTACCAGTGGAAGAGCGTGTACTTGCTTATGAGGAAAGGCTCTTTTGAGAAATTCATAACCGGGAAGATTGGTGCGAAGGCTTATGCCAACAAAAATGTGGTTTCCATAGAGAATCACATCTCCTCCTTCAATTCTGGCAGCAGCAGGAGGCCTTAGGATATTTTCATCCGTACGATTTGGATTTTGAACAAGAAGCTTTTATGCATGCTGGAATAAATAACAGTCGATTTTTCAATCATTTGATGTACAGAAATAGAGCTAAACTTTTAACAAGGTTGGATTCTTTAATGAAAGACAATTGGAAAATAATTAGCTACCAAAACTATTTAGAAAACAAGGCCCATGTATGATTTAAGGTCAATAGAATTAGGCAACACCAGCATTATTGAAATGGCAGAATTGCTATCCTCGGTTTTTCCAGATAGCAAAAAATTTAGTCCAGAATTTTTGCAATGGCA
The DNA here is from genome assembly GCA_937129395.1 of uncultured Cryomorphaceae bacterium. GTDB lineage: Bacteria > Bacteroidota > Bacteroidia > Flavobacteriales > Schleiferiaceae > CAKZNE01. The sequence goes on from CAKZNE010000314.1 coordinate 1,112, forward strand.
ATATGTTGACAATCCCGTGGGCAGAGTGGTAGGTTTTAATGCTTTTTTGGAAGATGAATTGGCCGCACATTATGCCACAATTCCAGTTTTATGGAAAGTAAATGGAGAATCCAAAAAAGGACTTTTATCTCTAAATACAGCAACCCACGAAAACCATAGAGGGAAAAAATTATTTACGCAATTAGCTGATAAAACCTATGCTTTGGCTAAAGAAATGGGCTATGAATTTGTTATTGGAGTTGCCAATGCAAACAGCACTCCCGGCTTTGTGAAAAAGCTGGATTTCAAAATTTTATGCCCTTTGGATGCCTACCTCAGTCTTTCCTCTAAACACCAGGACGAAAAGCCTTTTAATAGTATTTCACTATGGACTGGAGATAGTCTTTTTTGGAGATTTCAGAATCCTGCAAATGCCTATCGAAAAGGAAAAAATGCCGTGCTCAGTTCCACACATATTTCCTTGGTAAAGGCGATGTTATATAATAATGAAACGGTTTCGGTTTTACCATTAATGAAATCAAAATCTTTAATTAAGCTTCATATTGGCTGGAACAACAAACCCACTGGATTGTCCATCAAAATACCGAAGAAGAGACAGCCCTCGCCCTTAAATTTAATCTACAGACCACTTACAAATCACCAAGCTCCCGAGGCCAAAGATGTTTGCTTCCGCTTAATGGATTTCGATGCTTATTAATGATTCTAGGCTTTTATTCTAAACCAAAAAGAGCCACCGTGTTTTTCCACTCCATTGGTGTTTTCACCTTGCCACATTGGTTCCATAATGGCGCTTAATTCTTTGTCTTCACTAATAAAATAACAAGGGAAAAGCAAATCGAAATTGGAACTTCCGTTTAAAAGTGCAACAGCCAAAAGGTATTGCTCATTATATACCCTATCGCACATAAATTGTGGATAATCATAAGGTATATAGATGTCGTGAATATGCACGATTACCCCTTTTTTAAGTTTAGGTAAGGTCTCCAAAAAGAAAACGGTAACATCAGAATTTGGAAGGCAACGGTGAGAATTATCGATAAATAAAATATCCCCAGCTTCCAATTCATTTAGTAAATCAAAATCTTTTAAATCCTCAAAAGGCATACGAATAACCTGATCTACCATGTGATCGATTTCTGCTCTAGGATATGGATCTATGGAAATAATTTTAGTGTCTAGATTGTTTTCTATTATAGCTTTTTTGGCCACTTTGGTAGAGTTTCCAGAACCTACTTCAATATACTTTTTGGGTTTGTGCTTTACCAACATTCCATAAAGCGAAACAATGTCCAAACCGGGCAAAAACATATTATTCCACATTGGTTTATTGGCATCGCTATCTTCTTTTTTTATGCTTTGAAGATTTTCCTTGTTTCCCAAAAATTCTTTCAAATATTCTTGGTAAACAGATCTTTCAGCATTAATAATTTCATACAAACCATCGTGGGGAGGAAGTCCATGCCCAAATCGGGGTTTGAATTCCGTTTTATATTCTAAATGGAGGCTTTGAAATCGACTGGATAAAAATCGATAAAGGTTTTTGATGGTTTCCATATAAATCCTAAAATTTGCCCAAAGAAACGGTTTTCTACACTAAACAAAAACTCAGGCATTGTATTTGTTTTTAGTAGATTGAAACCAAATAAACCAAACCTTATGAAAACGATAAAACTGTTTTCCGTATTTAGCCTTATTCTTATAACTCTAGTTTCTTGCTCCAGTACAAGAAGAGTTCAATTAAGCCTCATGCGTCCTGCCGATATTCATTTGGACAGCAGAATAGAACGAATCCTTTTATTAGACAGAACGGAACCCGAAAAAAAAGCTCTCGGAATTATTGAAGGTATTTTAACCGGCGAAGCACCTTACGAAGATAAGGCCGCTGTTCAACAAATCATTAGTAGCATTAGAAATGAGGTTCAAGTTTCACCACGGTTTACGGTGAACTCTGCTTCTGGGCGAATAAAAGGAAATAGCCTAGGAAGTGCCTTCCCACCTCAACTTCCATGGTCTACCATAAACTCGCTTTGTAGACAATACGATGCTCAAGTAATTGTCTCTGTTGAAATTTTCGATACTGATTTTATTATTACCCAAGGAAAAAGACGGGTTAAAAAAACCGTGGGATCCGGAGATAAAAAAAGAGAAATTGAAGTTGATGAGTACTTTGCCGAAGGAGTAGGAAATGTGAAAATTGGCATTCGACTGTATGACAATATAAACCAAACCATTGTTGACGAACAATTTTTGAACAACACCAACACTTGGCAAGCCGCAGCAGATTCTAAAGCAGGAGCCATTGCGGCACTCATTAGCAAAAGTGATGCGACATTAGAATTAGGCCGTAGAGTTGGTCGTGATTATGCCTATAAAATAGCTCCACTTCCAATTCAAGTTGCAAGAACCTACTATCGTAAAAGCAAAAAAGCACCTATTTTAGAACAAGGAACTCGTTTAGCGGAGGTGGGTCAATGGTCTGATGCTATTGAAACTTGGAAAACAGGAATTTCTCAAGCTGACGAAAAGAGAGCTGGTCGTTTATGTTATAATATTGCTGTGGGTTACGAAGTTTTGGGAGATTTAGATCTGGCTTTAGAATGGGCACAAAAAGCTTATTCTCAATATGGCAATAAACTTGGACGGAACTACGTGAGAATTTTACAAGACCGAAAAGTTTCAGAAGCTCGATTAAAAGAGCAAATGAAATAAACTAATTGGAAATTGAACTGATCAATTTTCGGGTATAATCTTCTTTGGGAGAATAGTAGAGATCATCAGCCAATTGGCTTTCTACTATTTTCCCATTTTTCATTACTATAATTCGGTCGCTAATGTACTTTACGACTGAAAGATCATGGGAAATAAACAAATAGGTGAATCCAAAATCATCTTTCAAATCATTGAGAAGGTTTATGATTTGGGCTTGTACAGAAACATCCAAAGCACTTACCGATTCGTCGCAAACTATAAAACTCGGCTCAAGGGCAAGTGCTCTTGCAATTCCAATTCGCTGTCTTTGTCCGCCAGAAAACTCATGTGGAAAACGGTGGTAATGACTGGCCTCCAAGCCAACTTTTTCCAATAGAACCTCCGCCTTTATTTTACAATCCTTGGCAATCGCTTTTTTATGAATTTTTAAAACCTCAGCAATGGCATCACCAACAGTTATTCTTGGGTTTAGGGAAGAAAAAGGATCTTGAAAAATAATCTGTATTTCCTTATGCAATTCTCTCCATTGGCTTTTGTTAATAGAACTAATATCCATGCCCTTGTAAAAGACTTCACCCTTATCCGGTTTTTCTAAACCCGATAATATTTTTCCTAAAGTAGTTTTCCCACAACCGGATTCTCCCACTAAACCTAGGGTTTCCCCTGGATAAATACTGAAACTAATATCATCTACAGCCTGTACAAAAGTTTTGGATTTAGTAAAAAAGGAAGTCTCGGATTGGTACCATCGCCTTAAATCCCGAATTTCCAAAAGGGGGGTGTTTTTTAAATTAGAAAGGCCTTTTTGTTTTTTATCAGCTTCTGTGGTTTTTTCAAAATTCAAGCCTTTACCTTCTAAAAAATCGGCTACTAATGGCAATCTTTTATAGTTTGTTTCGGCAGTAGGGCGGCAAGCCAAAAGTCCACGTGTATAATCGTTTTTAGGATTTTCGAATACTTCCAAGGCTTTTCCAAACTCCATTTGTTTTCCTTTAAACATTACCAAAACCTCATCAGCAATATCTTTTACCACCCCCAAATCATGTGAAATAAAAATTAAGCCCATTCCGTATTCGTTTTGCAAATCTTTCAGCAAGGCTAATATTTCCGATTGTACAGTTACATCCAAAGCCGTTGTAGGTTCATCGGCTATTAGCAGTTTTGGTTTGCAAGCTATGGCCATGGCTATCATTACCCTTTGTTTTTGTCCACCGCTTATTTGGTGAGGGTAACTGTTCATTATTTTTTCGGGTCTTGGTAATTTTACTTTTTCAAATAAGGCCAAGGTTTCCAGTTTTGCCTCTTTGGCTGATAATTTAAGATGCAGTCTAAGGATTTCTTCAACTTGAGGCCCACATTTCATACTGGGGTTTAATGCCGTCATGGGTTCTTGGAAAATCATAGATATCAACTTTCCTCTAATCCCTAAATACTCCGACTCTGATTTTTGCAAAATCTCCTCTCCTGAAAATAAAATAGAGCCATGGGTTTTTAAATTTTTCGCTAACAAGCCCATAATAGCCAAACTGCTCAATGATTTACCAGATCCTGATTCACCAACAATAGCCAGAGTTTCGCCCGACTTTAAGCTTAGGTTTAAATTTTCCACCAACACCAATTCTTTTGCAGATATGGTCAGGTCTTTTATTTCAAGAAGCTTAGTCATTAATTATTATTTCTTCATCCTTTAAAGGAGCTTGATTTTCCATTTTTAAAAATATTCGTGCCACCGTAACTGTATCTTTTTGGCAATATTCCACAATACGTTTCAAGTTCTTTTCTTTCCAATATACTTCGCCAACCATGCTACCGTCAATATCATCTTTTGGGGTGGGGATATCAAACAATGCCGCCAATAAGCTTACGCTTGAATAATGTTTATAATCTCCAAACTTCCACATTTCCATGGTATCAAGATGCCGTATTTCCCAAGGTTTTAATCCACTTGTGTTTAATAATTCGGGCAATGTAATTCCATTTACCACCATTCTTCTGGAAAGATAGGGAAAGTCGAACTCCTTGCCGTTATGTGCGCAAAGCACATAAGATTGATCAAAGTGCTTGCGGAGCATTTCTGCAAAATCCCAAAGAAGATCTTTTTCATTATCACCCGAAAAGGACTTTACTCTAAAAACACGCTTTCCTTCCTGAATTGCAAAAAAGCCACATGAAATGCAAACAATTTTTCCAAATTCGGCAAGGATGGCTGCACGTTTTAAATAAAAATCTTCAGCACTCTCCTCCTCTTTTCTTTGAAATCGAGTTTTATTGGTCCAAAGCTTCTGCCATCTTTCATCCAATTGTTGGAATTCATCGGCAGCACGAACGGTTTCAATATCCAAAAACAATATTTTATTTGGATCTGTATGGTATAAAGGCATATTTAAAGAATAGAATTAATAATTGCGTTTTTACTTTTTTTGCAGCGCTTTATTTTCTTCTTCTTCAATTTTTTTTAGTTCCACAAATGCCATGTTTTTTAGCAAACCCAGCACAAATGGAACTTTATGTTCTTTTATTTCTATTTGATATTTAACTTTCTTCAAGGCGGAAATTCATCAAATTACACATTCTATATAATAGCCTTGCCCCTACATTGGCATCCCACTCGTCATCTCCCGGAGCGATTTCGTTTAGGTCCATTCCAATAATTTTTCGTCCACTTAAAACCAGTTTTTCCAAAAGAAACAAAACCTCCTCGCTTTCAAATCCTCCCGCAACAGGAGTTCCTGTATTTGGACAAAGTTTTGGGTCTAGGCCGTCAATGTCAAAACTAACATAGACCTTTTGCGGAAGCTTGGAAATAATGTTTTCGCATTGGCTTTCCCACCTTATTCCTTTATAGTTTTCGTGCTTTAAGTCTCTATCATAAAAAGAAACAATCCTTCCTTTAGAATAACGTACTCTATCGTATTCTTCTAAACAATAATCCCGAATCCCCACCTGAACCAAGCGTTCTACTTCCTTAATTTTTAAGGCATTGTACATTATGGAGGCGTGGGAATATTCAAAACCTTCATAAGCCTCCCTTAAATCTGCATGAGCATCAATTTGAAGGATTCCAAAACTTTCATTCCTTTTGGATAGTGCTTTTATAAAACCCAATGGGATGCTGTGATCTCCGCCTAATAAAACAATGCTCTTTCCTTGGTTTAAAAGCTCCAAACAATTGGTTTCCACTTTTTCAACCATTTTTTCACAGGCCTCGTTTATGGTTTTTTGAGTTATTAGATTTGTATTCCCATTTCCCAAATCATCTATATAATCTTCTGCAAATTTCCTTAATCGAGCACTCTCGGTTTTTATTGAAAGGTCTTCGTCAACCAAGAATATCCCATGTTTCCAGCCACCTGGATAAAAAGGGTCAAATAAATCCACCTGCCAAGAAGCATTCCTCACGGCATCCGGACCTTTTGCTGTTCCTGCGGAATAAGAAACAGTTAACTCCCAAGGAATTGGCATCACAACTAGGTCGGACTCCATTTTTGAAAATGGCAATCCGAACAAATTGCGATTCGCAGCTACTCCATTAGGGTCAAAATTTTTAATCTTTTCTTCCTTGGTCATTTTAGAACTATGATTAGAGCTAATTTAGGCAAATGGATGTGTCTATTCTCATAATTACTAGTCCCTACCAGCCAATTTCTTAATAGGGTTTTCAACGGCTCAGCACACAGGTTTCTTTAAAACTAATTGTTTCCCCATTGGGATGAATTCCTTCAACCAATACAATGTAAATTCCCGAGGGTAAGGCATTTTGATTATCACCCTCTCCTTCCCAAATAAAATTGGTGTCGGTTCCAACTAGACCTTTATCTTCAAGTACCCTAACCCTTTTACCACCACTATTCCAGATACTTACATCAACCACAAAACCTGTATTTTCAGAATTTAAACTAATTGTCATAAAATCATTGTAGCCGTCTAAATTGGGACTAAATAGTTTTGGTTTTACTCCAATTCCAGATTGCTTTTGAAAATTGTTCGTTTGACTATTCTCATATCCAGGTGTTGCAAAGCCACTTTGGGAGGAGGCGCTATACCAAAGATTAGAACCCAAGGAATGAGAAACTCTTTCCAAACTAACACCTTCATTGTCGTTTAAAAAAGTGCTGTGTTGAACCTCATCATATTCCATAAAATCCAGAACTTGATATTGGGAATTAATAATGCAGAGCGAGCCTTTGTCGTCCGCTAAACTTGGCAAATCCATCACCTCTAAAAACTGGGCCTGTTCTGGGCTATGGTAATTTTCTTTTACTGAAAAAACATCCTCAGTAACAAGCAAATAAGAATGGGGAAAGAATAGCTCTGATTCATTGGAAATATTGGATACGTTTTCAATCATTTGCAAATCATTATTCCAATTTCCAATTCTCATTTTGGATAAATCAAAGACCTTTTCCGAATTGTTATAAAGTTCCACAAAATCATTGGCACCGGGGTAGGGATTGAACAAAACCTCATTTAGCAAAACTTCGTTTTCTAGTGGCATAAAGGGAATGGCAAAGGGTATTGAATCCATCGCTACTGAATTTCCAAAACAATCTTGTGGTTGAATAATCCATTTTAACGAATACCCAGTTTCCGCCTCAATTTTCGTTAAAAATTTCACTTTTAGATGCTTAGCATTTTCAAGAACAATATACTCCAAGCGCGTTCTTGGAGAAATTGAAACCCAGGAGCTGTCCATCTTCGAACTTTCATCTAATTCCTTATCCCATTGGATACTTAACAAACTGTCTCCAAAAAGAATTACAGATTTAACTTGGGGCGGAATAGTATCGTGTATTTCCCCGTAGATACTGTTTTGGAAACCAGGACTTCCGCCAATAGGATTTTCACTAGGCTTCCAATTTACATTTCCATTGCAAGAGCTGTTCACATCTATTCTTTCTAAGGACCAGCCTCCACCTTCTTTTCCCGTATTATTATACCATTCACCATCGTAACTAATTTCATTAATCACATTGGCTGAAACGTCCAACAATCCTAGATATGACCCAGAGTTTAGTAAAGCTGTACTGGAAATATCTACTCCTAAAATAGAGGTGGAATCTTCGAAAAATTCCAGGTTTTCATTTTTTACAAGCACTAAATACTCCTTAGGTTTTAAGCTATAGTAACCTAAATCAACGCTATCGCCATTTATTAGCAGCTTCCAATCCTTAATGTTTACATAATAATCACTTCGATTATAAAGTTCTAGGTATTCCGACTCTGGAAGTTGGTTAGGAAAAATCCCTACAAGGGGGCTTGGGTCCGCCATAATTTCATTTATAACCAAATCATTCTGAAACCAATTTCGTCGACAAAAATCAAAACCAAATCCTAATTCATAATCCATTGTATCAGATTGATTTACTACATCTAATCTCAAATTTATATTTAAGGGTAAACTATCCTTAAAGTAAAGGTTTAGGGTGCACTCCTCGCCATCTTTTAAAAAAGCAATACTGTCTACATCTAAATTATTGTTAAACAAATAGTTCGAAACATCTATGGCCTTATTTTTATCCAAAATCTCGGCAATGCTAATTTCCATAATCTTAGGGCTTTTCAATTTAAAATAATTGAACTCTGGTAAACTGCCCTTAAAATAAAAGTCAACAGAATCTGAGAATTCATTTCCTGAGGAATCCCTTACTCCATCTATATAAATTGAATGCATTTCTTCATAAACAAAATCCTTTACAAAACCCATTTCCACTACCCTAGCATCCAAAGAATCTAGCTTGACAAATACAGGATTTCCAAAACCTTTGTTAATAAGAAAAACAGCGTTGTTCGCTACGCTTGTTTTTGTAACTACCTCATTAAAAACTAGTTTAATTGTATTTTTATTCACCTGAAGAATGGTATCCAATTTTGGATTTTGTTGGTCTTTGTAAGGAAAGCCAATAACATTTACATCATCAAAAAAGAAAAGCTTAGACCTAGTTGAAGTGTATTTACAACTAAAGCCAAAATAAGCCGAACTTGAAAAGGAAGAATCCACAGAAGAACCGAAAAGCACCAAAGGATTTACCACACTTCCTGTATCTGCCGAAAGGCTCCAAAGGGAATTACTATCCCTTAAAACCGAAACGTTTAATTCTATGTTTGAATTATTCAGATAAGAAGCTGGACTTTCTGTTAAAAGTTGAATGCTGTTTCCTGTTTGTTTGTATAAACTTAGCTTGTCTTGAGAACTTCCACCAACCCGAACAAAATATCCGTTTACCAATCCATTAAGGTCCTTTTTATCCGAACACAAATAGACTTTTAAATAATTGCTTGAGGATGGATTAAAGCCCAATTTAACCTTAAACCTCCATTGAGCTTTTTGTGAAATCTTGCTTTTTGTTGCTAAAAACGAATGACCAGAATTGTTCGCATTTAACTGCAATTCATTGTTTGTATTAACCGTGAAAAGGGAATCATCACCTTGCCATATAGGGTTTTGGCTAAAGTTTCCATCGGAAAAATCGTCCCACAGGGTGTCTTGTCCAAAACCCAAAAAGGGTAGGAAAGCCAAGAGTAAAAAATGTTTCATTCTTGAAGATAAGAACTAAATTTGCTCACAAATCAATGATTATGAAAATTGCCCTTGTTGGCGCTACAGGAATGGTGGGCCAAGAAATGCTTAAAGTTCTGGAAGAGAGAAATGTAGATTTTGATGAGTTAATTTTGGTTGCCTCCGAAAAGTCTACAGGAAAGAAAGTTGAGTTTAAGGGTAAACAGTATATAATCTCCTCAATGCAGGAAGCCATTGATGCAAAAGCAGATATTGCCATTTTCTCGGCAGGTGGAGGTACCTCTTTGGAGTATGCCCCAAAATTTGCTGAAAAAGGAACAGTGGTAATCGACAATTCTTCGGCCTGGAGAATGGACCCAACAAAGAAGCTGATTGTCCCAGAAATTAATGGCCACAAACTATCTGATGAAGATATGATTATTGCCAACCCTAATTGCTCCACTATCCAATTGGTAATGGTATTAAAACCGCTTCATGATAAATACAAAATTAAACGGGTTGTTATAAGTACTTACCAAAGTATAACTGGAACCGGGGTGAAGGCGGTTAGGCAAATGGAAAATGAGCGTAAAGGGGAAAAGGGCGAAATGGCTTATCCTTATACCATTGATAGAAATTGTATTCCCCATTGTGATGATTTCCTGGAAAATGGATATACCAAAGAGGAAATGAAACTTTCAAATGAAAGTCGGAAAATATTGGGCGATGATTCGATAAACCTGACTGCAACGGCGGTTCGAGTTCCGTTAATGGGTGGACATTCTGAAAGTGTGAATATTGAATTTGAAAATGAATTCATTAGTTCGGATGTCCGAAAATTGTTGGCCAATACGCAAGGGGTACAAGTTCAGGACAATCCTGAAACCAATACTTACCCAATGCCTTTATATTCTCGCAGCAAAGACGATGTTTTTGTGGGAAGAATAAGAAGGGATTTAAGTCAGGTTAATACTTTAAATGCATGGATTGTTTCAGATAACCTAAGAAAAGGTGCAGCAACCAATGCGGTTCAAATTGCCGAATACCTTATGGCTACTCGGTTTAAAAGCTAATTTTAAAACCAATGATCCGATTAGTCAGGACAAACTCCGAAAATTCAGACTTTATTCAACTCGTTGCAAAGCTCGATAAGGATTTAGCGCTGCGTGATGGTGAAGAACATGATTTTTACCATCAGTTCAATAAAATTGATAGCCTAAAACAGGTTCTTATTGTTTTTGAAAATGAAAAAGCCTTGTCCTGCGGTGCATTAAAGCCACTCGATGAAAATCATTCTGAAATAAAAAGAATGTATACGATTGAGGAGGCTAGAGGAAAAGGTTTAGCCTCGAAAGTTCTAAAAGAATTGGAAATCTGGTCCAAAGAATTAGGTTTTACTGCATGTAGATTAGAAACTGGAATTCGTCAACCAGAAGCCATTTCTCTTTATCAAAAAAATGGTTATTCTTTAATTCCAAATTATGGCCAGTATAAGAATATTGAAAACAGCAAGTGTTTCGAAAAAGAGCTTGCATTTTAACCTGTTAAAGATTCCCCAAAACTTAAAAAGGTCATTTAGTAGACTTCGAAGTCAACCTTATTCCCACATTTTTGTTATCTGAAAATAAAAGCAAGAAGAAATGAAAAAGAATATATTTTTGACCCTCCTATTTCTAGGAGCGCTTAGTATTAACGGACAAAAAGGCAAGCAAAAAACAATGGAAAGAGCACTTTTCGCTTCAGGCTGTTATTGGGGCACAGAATATTATATGCAAAAAGCTGAAGGGGTAATTTCCACAACAGTTGGTTACACAGGTGGACATGTAAAAAACCCCAGCTATAGAGAAGTATGTTCTGGCACAACCGGCCATGCTGAAACAGTGGAAATCCTTTTCGATCCAGAAAAAACCGACTATGAAACTTTAGCAAGGTTATTTTTTGAAACCCATGATCCTACTCAAGAAAATGGTCAGGGTCCGGATATAGGAACTCAATACCGTTCAGCGATTTTTTATCTTAATGATAGTCAGAAAGCCATTGCTGAGAAATTGGTAAAAGAACTGGAAAAGAAGGATTATAAAATAGCTACGGAAATTACCAAGGCTGGAGAATTTTATTCTGAAGTGGAAGAATATCATCAAGATTATTACGACAAAAAGGGCGGTACACCTTACTGCCATGCTTACAAAAAAAGGTTTTAGTAGAAATCCCGTTCCAACTAGGAATGGGATTTTTTTTGCTGTAATTCTAAATTATAGTATTAGTAGTTCAATAGCCAAGCAAAAATTAACGGAGCCACAATAGTAGCATCCGATTCAACAATAAACTTAGGGGTATCAATATCCAATTTCCCCCAAGTTATTTTTTCGTTGGGAACTGCGCCAGAGTAGGAACCGTAACTTGTTGTAGAATCTGAAATCTGACAGAAATAAGACCAAAAAGGAATTTTATCCATTTCTAAATCTTGATACAACATTGGAACCACACAAATAGGAAAATCTCCAGCAATGCCTCCTCCAATCTGGAAAAAACCAACACCTTTTCCTTCTGAATTTTCCACATACCAATCCGCTAACCAGGTCATATATTCAATTCCCCCTTTTACGGTGGTAGGGTTCATTTCGCCCTTCATACAGTAAGAAGCAAAAATATTTCCCATGGTACTATCCTCCCATCCTGGACAAATAATTGGAAGGTTTTTTTCTGCCGCAGCCAACATCCAACTATTTTTTGGATCAATCTCGTAATACTGTTCTAGGTCACCACTAAGGAGCATTTTATACATAAACTCATGTGGTAAAAAACGTTGCCCTTTATCGTTGGCCTCTTTCCAAATTCCGTGAATATGTTTTTGCAATCTTCTAAAAGCCTCTTCCTCCGGAATGCATGTATCGGTTACACGATTAAAACCATTTTCCAACAAGTCCATCTCCTCTTGTGGACTTAAATCTCTATAGTTAGGAACTCTTTTATAGCTTTTATGAGCAACCAAATTCATGATATCCTCCTCCAGATTTGCACCAGTACAGGAGATAATTTGCACTTTATCTTGACGAATCATTTCCGCCAAACTTTTTCCTAATTCTGCCGTGCTCATTGCTCCTGCAAGGGTGATCATCATTTTGCCTCCAGCTTCTAAATGTGCTTCATAGCCCTTTGCTGCATCCATTAAAGCAGCCGCATTAAAATGCAAATAATGTTCTTCAATAAATTTTGAAATGGTATTTCTTTCTTTAGCCATATTTCTTGTTATTGAGGCAGGGTTGATCAAGTTTCACTACCGGTTTTTCTTAAATGAAAACAAAGAAATTTCCCTTTCTGCTGTTTGTTTTTTTCTGAATTAATATCCTAAAATTTTAAGCATACTCTTATAACTCTGCTCCTTAGCAAAAAGGCGGGTTGTAAGGTTTCCTTTTTCATCTCTATCTATTACAACATGTTTTGGGGCAGGAATTAAACAATGCTGAATTCCTCCATAACCACCAACACTTTCCTGATAGGCGCCGGAATTAAAAAAGCCCACAACCTGTTTTTCTTCAGGATTGTATTCAGGCAAATAAATGGCGTTGGCATGTTGCTCACTATTGTAATAATCGTCACTATCACAGGTAATTCCTCCTAAAAGAACCCTTTCATAAGCTTGGTTCCATCGATTGGCCGCTAACATTATAAACTTCTTATTTATAGCCCAGGCATCCGGCAAAGCTGTCATAAAAGATCCATCTATTATATTCCAGTTTTCCCTGTCATTTTGTTTTTTCTGATCTGTTATTGAAAAAAAAGTCGCTCCACTTTCGCCAACTGTAAAAGATCCAAACTCTGTAAAAATATGTGGCTCTTTTATTCCTTTAGAATTACACATTTGCTTGATTTGAGAAATTATTTCCTCAGCCATATAGTCGTAATCATAATCGAATGTAAGGCTGTTTTTTACCGGGAAACCTCCTCCAATGTTTAAAGAATCTAACTCTGGACAAACCTTTTTTAGTTCAATATATACGTTTACACATTTTAATAGTTCATTCCAATAATAGGCCGTATCTCTAATTCCTGTATTGATAAAAAAGTGAAGCATTTTCAACTGAAACTTCGGATTCGTTTTTATTTTCTCTTCGTAAAAAGGAACAATATCCTTATAACCGATTCCTAATCTTGAGGTATAAAACTCAAACTTCGGCTCTTCCTCACTCGCAATTCGAATACCCAAACGTATTGGTTTATCAAAATTATGATCAAAGTGATCAAGTTCCTCTTTATTGTCAACCACGGGTATAACATTGTTAAACCCACTATTAAACAGGCGAACTATGTTCTCCACATACTGCGGTCTTTTAATTCCATTGCAAACAACAAATTGCTCTTTAGAGATTTTTCTTTGTTCAAAAAGGCTCTCCACTATATTCAAATCAAAAGCACTTGAGGTCTCTAAATGAATACCATTTTTAAGGGCTGCATCCAATACAAATGAAAAGTGTGAACTCTTGGTACAATAGCAATAATTATAGTCGCCTTGGTAGTCCACCTTTGCCATTGCCACATTAAACATTCTTTTGGCTTTTTGGATTTGGCTTGAAATTTTTGGCAAATAACTTACTTTCAAAGGAGTGCCATATTGTTTAATGATGTCCATCACATTTACATCATTCCAAATAAGATTATGGTCGTCCGTTAAATCAAATTCTTCCTGTGGCCAATCAAATGTTTGATCCACTAAATCTAAATACTTGTTTTTCATTTTAATAATCTAACTAGGTCGAATAGGCAAAACTACTACAACCCAAGTCACATGGATAATTTTTTTTGATTTAAATAAAAGGAAAACTTGCTTTCTTATCCCTATAGAGGTAGTCTTAAAACAAAAAGCCGAAAAAAAAATTTAGGTGAGTTGTCCAATTCATTCCATCTCGATCGATATCAGGGTGTAAATCAATTATTAAATCCATAAAAATTAAATTATGAAAGAGTTTATGTTGTTATTCCGTTCTGTTCCCAATCCAGATTTCAAACCTACTGCCGACCAAATGCAGGCTGAAATAAAAAAATGGCAAGATTGGATTGGTGATATCGCGTCACAGGGAAAGTTTGTTTCCACCAACCAGTTAACCAGAACTGGAAGGTTGGTAAAAGCTGGAAACATTGTTAGTGATGGACCCTACGCTGAAGTAAAAGAAATTATGGGTGGCTATATGATTATTAAAGCTGCAGATTATGATGAAGCCGTGGAAAAAGCAAAAGGATGCCCCGTTTTAGATATGGGCGGACATGTGGAGGTAAGGGATTTTATGAAATTAGATCACTTAGATTAATTAATTAGGAGTCGTATAAAGTCTATACGGCTCCCTTCAAATCAAATAAAAATGAAAAGTATTTACGACCAACAAACCATCAAGGAGTTTAAGGAAAGGATCCAGAAAATTGATAAATCCAGCAAAGCCGTTTGGGGAAAAATGAATGTTTATCAAATGCTGAAACATTGCACCGAAAATGATAAAATGTTACTCCGGGAAAGAAGTTTTAGGCGATTATTTATAGGAAGACTATTTGGGAAAATGGCCCTGAAATCAAATATTAAAAATGAGGAACCCTTAGGCAGAAACAGCCCAACTCACCCAGACATCAAATTTGAAGGAAATGGGGATGTTGAAGCACAAAAACGAGAATGGTTGAATGTTTTGGATCGGTATTCTAGAACCAGGCCTAAATTTGATTCCGTCTTTATCCACCCCTTTTTCGGAAAAATGAATGAGGAGCAAATCAGTAAATTCGCTTTTAAACATATAGATCACCATCTTCGCCAATTTGGGGTTTAGCTTATGACGGAAAGCCAAATTATTAGTTCCATATACAAAGCGGAGTACAGCAAATTAATTTCTGTGCTCTGCTCTATTTTTGGACTTTCCAATATTGAAATCGCCGAAGATATTGCCAGTGATACTTTTTTGGCTGCCTCTGAAAGTTGGAAGAAAAAAGAGGTGCCTGAAAACCCTACCGCTTGGATTTACGCCGCGGCAAAAAACAAAACCCGCGATTATTTAAAACGGGAAAAGATAAAACTTGAAAAAATAAATCCGGAGTTAAAATCCAAGCAAAACAATAGTTACTCGCTAGAATGGGAGGTCAACGAAAGTGAAATTGAGGACAATATGTTGCAAATGATTTTCGCGGTTTGCCATCCGGCCATCTCCCAAGAGTCTCAAATAAGTTTAGCGCTACGTATTTTATGTGGCTTTGGAAATGATGAAATTGCTTCGGCTCTATTGTGCTCCAAAGAAACCATTAACAAAAGACTATATCGCGCCAAAAAACTGCTTGTCGAATCCCAAATAAAATTGGAATGGCCGGCTAAAGAGGAGGTACAAAAAAGGCTCGACACTGTGTTAACCACCCTATATTTACTTTTTAATGAAGGCTATTATTCTGCCAGTCCAGATAAAAACATTCGCAGAGATTTATGTTTGGAATCCATGCGATTGGGGCTTCTTTTAGCTCATAACCCAAGCACAAATTTCCCTAGAGTAAATGCTCTTTTGGCTCTTTTTTGTTTCCAAAGCTCTAGACTAATGGCCAGAGAATCCAGTAATGGTGACTACATCTTATATAAGGACCAGGATCGAAATTTATGGGATGAAAACCTAATAAACAAAGGGGAAATATTCCTTAATCGTTCTTCTACTGGCGAAAAATTGAGTAAATATCATTTGGAAGCAGCCATTGCCTTTTGGCATTGTCAGGATGGGGATTCGGAAAAATGGGAAAATATTTTACAGCTTTATAATTACCTTCTTCAAATAGAATATTCCCCCATCACAGCATTGAATAGAACCTATGCTTTATACCGAGCAAATGGACGAGATGAGGCTTTACAAACTGCCCTAAAAATTGATTTAGAAAAAAATCATTTATACCATTGTTTGTTGGCGGAACTTTATCAAACCAAAAACTTAGAAAAGCAAAAATCCCACCTTCAAAAAGCTTTGCAATTGTGTAAAAACAAAAATGAAAGGGCATTTATTGAAAAGGAAATTCAAAAGTTGGAGGATTAACTGGATCCGTTTTTAATGGATGTTAAATTTAAGTGGAATTAGCAATTGGGCCTTATTGTTCTTTAAGGATTTCTTACTTTTCTTGCTGAAAAACCCTGAGATCAATGTGCAAACAAAAACGCTTTTCCCTTTGCTTGTTTTTAGCCTTAATTCAATTTGCAACCGCACAGGATTATAAGGCAAAAGTACAATTGAGCATTTGGACAGACACCCTTCAATATCCAGAACTCAGTCCACTTGTAAACCTGTATATTAACTACATAGAATCCCACCCCGATTCTATTTATGACAATCCTTATTGGAATTCTGAGGAGAAAAGGAAATATGAGGATTTTGATATTTCCAGAAATTCAATCTTTCAAGGAGGGCAAGGCGCATGGACGGCAAATCGCTTTTTCAATTTCTTTACAGCTCATATTTTAAGTATCGAAAAAAGGGATAGCCTTTACAAAATAAAGGTGATGTACTACCGCACCGAAAAGGATCAAAACAACGAGAAATATCAAAGATTTAATCCTGCTCAAATTCAACGGTATTATGCTATTAAAGAAAATGGAGAATGGAAATTAGCGAATGCTTTTAATTACGATTTGGCGGATTGGCATAGGGTGGAAACCAAATACATCAATTACAATTTCCCAAGAAAATCATTGTATTCTGAAGAGCTAGCCAAAAAAGCCAATCGTTTTTGTGATTCCATTATTTGCCGTTTTGACTATCCTCCATTAGAAGAAAAAATTGAATATTACATCTGCACGGGTGAATTTGAAGTAGGTGAAGTTTTAGGTTATGATTATTATATCTACGGCTGGGCATTGGGAAAAACCATTCAAAATAAAATTATTAGCGGCAATGGTACCGTGTATTACCCTCACGAATTTGTACATTTTATTGATGATGACCCTGAAGCTCGAGGAAGAAACATTTCTGAAGGTTTTGCCACTTGGCTTGGAGGTTCCGTTGGCAAAACTTATCCCGAATTGGCCAAAATTTTTGCAGATGAATATTTAGCTAATGATACCGCCAATTTTGCTTTTGCATGGACTTGGGAAAACAAACTGAACAAATACACACTGGGCGCTTTAATAATAGACCTTGTTTACGATGACAAGGGAGATAAAGGGGTTTTGGATTTTATGGAAATGCCGAGCAAAACTTCTGAAGAAACCCAAAACTCCATCCAAGAATTATGTGGATGGAGCAGCAAGAAATTTAATCACAAATGGAATCAGAAATTGGGAGAATTTGCCAGTAAACACAAATAATATGAATGCGCTTTTTGAAACTTTTAAACCAGAAGGATTTAGCAACCTCAACACATATCTTTTTGCAGACCAACCCGAACTTCTCATCTCCTTTTTAAAACAAAGTTTTGACGCTGAGGAAAAGAGCAGATCTATTCGCGAGGATACAAATGAACTCGCCAATTGCATTTTAAAAATTGGGGATACTTGTTTTATGATCAGTCAGGCAAGTGGCGTATTTTCGGGGATGCGAACTTGTTTTTACCTCTATGTTTCTGATGTGGATTTGGTTTATAAAAGGGCCATAAGGAACGGTGCAAAAAGCGTCTTCGAAGCCGCGAACATGGACTATGGCGACCGACAAGCGGGTGTTGAAGATCCTTTTGGAAACTATTGGTGGATTTCGGAGAGGCTAGTACAATCCGATTACTAATTTGAAAAAAAACAATGTTTTCAAAAAAAATAAAAGCGCTTTTTAATCCCGAAAACTACCATGGTTGGAATCGAAATAAAAAGTATTTCGAGGGTTGGTATTATAAACTAATTAGCCAGGATGAAACTTCTGCATTAGCGATAATTCCAGGTATTGCCATGGATGAGAAAGGTGAAAAACAGGCTTTTATCCAGGTATTAAATGGAAAAAGCCTGGAAGCAGAATACTATCGTTTTGAGGCAGAAAGCTTTCAAGCGCATCCCTCCAAATTTGAATTGAAGCTTGCAGATAATTTTTTTAGCGCTTCCCAAATAAAATTAAACCATCCTGAATTAAAAGGCGAATTGCATTTCAAAAACCAAGTAGGATGGCCAAAACCCTGGTATTCTCCCGGAATTATGGGGCCCTTTTCTTTTATTCCTTTTATGGAATGCTACCATGGTATTTTAAGTATGGACCATAAAATTGAAGGGCAAATTCACTTTAAAGGAGTGGATTATAATTTTGATGGTGGAAGGGGATATATGGAAAAAGATTGGGGGCATTCTTTTCCTAGCGCTTATATCTGGATGCAAAGCAATCATTTTTCCAAAAGCGGAATTTCTGTTAAAGCTTCAGTAGCAAAAATCCCTTGGTTGGGGAGTTCGTTTGTTGGTTTTATTGCGGGTGTTTGGTTGAAAGACCGTTTGATACAATTCACTACCTACAACTTTACCAAATTGAAAAAATCTCGGGTTTCAGACCATTATGTGGAAATACAAATGGAAAACCGGAATCACAGATTGAAGATTATCGCTACTAAAAGTGAGGCCACCTCCTTAGCCTCCCCAATTGCAGGATTTATGGATGGACGAATTAGCGAATCCATGACTTCCAAGTTGGAAATTGAATTATTTGATAAAAAGAAAAAAGTGATTCTTTTAAAAGACATTGGAAAAAACGCCGGACTAGAAGTGGCTGGTAATATTCCCGAAATTCAAATCTAAAACCCAATAATGTTCAAAGCGTCTTTTACCTTTTGCATTTGAGGGTTTCTTTTGGTTTTATCCAATAAGGCTTGTAGGATTTTCCCTTTTTGTTCCTCCAAAGCCGCATTAATCTGATCGCTAGGAATATCGCGAGTAATTTTTAAAGGAACTTCAATTTCTTTAGAATATCGTTTGGTGAAATTCACCTTCATAAAAGCATTTCCATCCAAAGTAAATTCTTTGGCATTCATCAATTTATTTAAAGGAAAGTTCAAGGGCAAATTACAAGCAATAGTACTCACAGCCTTAGATTGCGCGGGAATATTCAAATTTTTCCCATGGTTTAGATCCAATAAAAAAGATTCGTCCAATAACAATTTAAGCTCAACAGAATCCATTATTACCTCTTTAGCATTTGGGTTTTCAACCTCCACTAAAACATCAAATTGCAATTCTTTTAAGCTAAAGCTAAACTCCCCATTTCGTATTTGATCCAACAATAGCAAGATTTCCGTAATCTTTACTTCTTCGATATTAATTTTCTTCCCGCTTTTATCAAATGAAATAATCGGCGAAAAATCAAATGCCTTCAAGCGTATTTCCTTGATTTCATATTTGCAATTCGCCAATAATTTCCGCGCCTGCAATGATTCGTTGAAGGAGGCACAATTCGCCATCAAAACCATCAACATTAAAATCCCTGCCCTTGTGATAAACTTTTTCATAGCTGCAATGATAAATAAAACATTGGGATTGTTGGTGGCATCCCGGCCCTTCGAGTTCCTCAGGGACCTTGTTTATTTGCTAATTTTTTTTTTTTGATAGACATTGTTTTATTGGCTCGACTTTGTTTTTTGATAGGGCTTGTTTTTCGTTCTGGTGTTTTGTTTTCGTGATTTTAAACAAAGTAACGACATCGTCCCCTTTCCCAATCTACCCCAACCATCCCGCTTGCACCCCCCAACGGTCCCTGAGGAACTCGAAGGGCCGTTGATTTGAAACGACCAATCCGTAATTACTAATAAGTAAAAAAACCAAAAAACTCTTCAAACTCCAAACTCCAAACTCCAAACTCACACTCAAACTCAAACTCAAACTCCACACTCAAAACTCGCCCTCAAAACTTATATCCCTTCCCCCCATCCAATAATTTAATCGCTTCACCCCAACTAGGCAGCTTTTCGGCATCAATGGTAATGGTTCGTATTTCCTTGGCTATTTCTTTGCTTCTTTTCATGGCATCTAGGTGGGCGCCGCTTCTTGCAAAATCTTGTAAATCCTTTTCATTTTCCCAGAGAGTCATGGTATAATGAGTGGTCCAGAATCCTTTCTTTTTAAAGTCTAAATGCTTTTCAGATTTTAGTTGGCGAATAATATTTAAGGCCATGGAAGACAGGGCGAAAAACTTTAAGGGACCTTTTAATTCTATGGAGGTAATAGTTGCTTTCATTGAGAGGTTTTATTTAATTCAACCAAATTGTATTTAAAGTTGAATAAAGATGCTCACAATTTAAAATGAAAAAAGATTTCAATCAAATAATAGTGATGAATATTTAGGACACGTACGGTTTTGTTCTAAGAATCGGCTGTATTTTTAATCACCACCAACACACAATCAAAGATCAATCATCCCATTTACACCCCAACGGTCCCTGAGGAACTCGAAGGGCCGTTGATTTGATCTGAATAATTAGCTTGAGGGTGTAATAAAGAGTTAAAAAGAAAAAAACCTCAAAACAAGCCCAAAACAAAACACTAAAAACTCCAAAGCCAGCCAAAAACATTATCCTTATTTTTGAACTACATTTAGCTCCAAATGACCTATACCAATTTTAAGAAGAACAGTTTTTTAGTCGCAAAAAGAAGCCTTTTTATTCAGCTTGGAATTTTTCTCCTAGTCCTTATTGTTCAGCTTGTTACACCGGAAAATGAGGGTGCATCAGGATCAGGATTCTTAAAGATTTTCTACACCATTGCCATCCTTATTCCCATTATTATTGTGGGCCTTTCATTTTTAATGATAATTGCCAATACCATTTGGGATTTAATTATCGCTTCTAAAAAAGGTGCTGTGGCAAAAAGCAGCTGGCTAACGATGATTTTTAATATTTTAAACTTCTTCCTCTTTGTGCTTAACTTCTATTTTACCGCCGAATCTGCTGGTGGTGCTTGGAATTAAAATCAGGATTAACCAAAGCATAAATCCATACTTTTGAAGGAGTAAATTTTTTCACACCATGATTCCAGAATATCAGTCCTTTGAAATTGACGGGCATATTATCTATGAGAAACTAAAATTTAGAGAGGCGGGTCGTCAAACTAAAAGCTTGGATAATAATGCTTGTTTCATGTTTATGATTCAAGGAAACTTGGAAATTCGTACACCTATAAAGCAATATTCATTGATGCCAGGGAGCGGTTTCTTAACCAAGTGTGGCGATTATTTCTTTGAAGATTTACAGGCAGAGGGAGACAAAGGAGAAGTAGTGGAGGCGGTTGGAATATATTTTCAACCAGATATTATCCGCGAGGCGATTCTTCTCAAACCCGAGAAGTGGGATAAACAAGTGGGGAACCTTCTTACCATAGATTCCGTTTTGGAGAATTATAAAAATAGTATCCTTGATTATATGAATCATGGAAAACTCTTTAATCGGGATATGAAAATCCTTAAACTTAAAGAGCTCTTATTAATACTTTCTAATTCCAGCCAAGCGCCTTCCATTAGCCATTTTATTTCCGCTCTTTACACAGAACATGAATTTGATTTTAGAAATATTATTGAGCAAAATGCTACATCATCTCTTAGTTTGGAGCAGTTTGCCTTTTTATGTGGGATGAGTTTAGCTAGCTTTAAAAGGCAGTTTTCTAAATATTACAAAGTCAGCCCAGCCGCATACTTTCGCAGTAAAAAATTGGAAAAAGCAACTGGCCTACTTTTAAACAGCAATCTCCAAATAAACCATATTGCTTTTGATTGTGGTTTTGAAACTCTTAGCGCTTTCAACCGATCTTTTAAATCCGAATATTCCCAAAGTCCAAGTGAATATCGTTTGAGCCAAAATGCCCAGAATCTGAGCTAAATCACTCTTTTATATTTTCCATACTACTTCATCTTTGTTTCCAGGGAAAATGATCTTAAAATGGCCAAAAGAGCAAAATTTCTGGCCGTAATTTAAATCAGACGTTTCCCTTCAAATTAAGAACATTATGAAAAAGAGCATTATTAATTTCGGGTTGATTTTATCTAGTTTTAGCTTATTATTATCATCCTGTGCCTCAGATATACGCACACCTTTAATTAAAAAAGAAGGAATAAAAGCCGAGAATGTAAAACGCGGAAAAGACATCCTTAACCGGGCTTGGAAATTTCAGGGACTTGACAAATTACAAGAACACAAAACCTATTCATTTTTAGCAGAAGATACCTGGAAGGGCGCAATAGGAAGGTTTTCCAAAGTTTGGCCAGATGATAAGTTAAATATGGAATTCAAATACAAAACTGGAACCTTTGACGGGCAAGTTGCATTTATTGACGGAAGTAGAGAAGGGGAAAAGCTAGGTTTGCAAAACTGGAATTATTATGAAATTGATTCCAAAAAAGACACTGTTTTTAAAGAACCTGATCCAAAAATTAAGTTTGGAATTGCAGCCTTCCAATATTTTGGCGAAATGCTAGATCGATTAAGAAAGGCACCCATTATTAGTTATGCAGGGGAAGGGGAATTAAGAGGACAGAAATACGATTTAGTTTTTTGTACATGGAACAAACCCGAACCTCACAAAGAAGCAGATCAATACATTGCTTGGGTGAATCAAAGCACTGGTTTAATGGAGTTTACACAATATACAATTCGAGAAGATATTCTAAATATGCCTGGCTCCAAGGCTGCCTATGGAGGTGTGGAGTTTAGCAATTTTAAAAAAGTAGATGGTATTTTAATTCCTTTTGTACATACCGTTTATGTTTTCAAACTAAAAGAAAAGCAAGAAAAAAACCTCCACCAATTGGTGATCAAAAGCTTTGAATTTGATTCCTTCGATTCCAAAGAACTGGAGGTAGATCCATCTCTTGAGAAAGGGGGGAATTTTAAATAGCAAACACTCCATCCTAAATCGCTTGGCAATACAGTCAAGCGATTTTTTTGTTTAAAATATATTCCTGATAAATTAAATATCCAGAAATAAGGAAAAGTATTTCCTTCTACTCTTTCCTTTTCTAAAGAACTACCTTTGCGGCCAGAAAAGGCAGTATGAAAAATCAAGAGGAGATATTAAAAAAATTGGGAATTGAATCCCTAAACCCCATGCAGTTGGAGGCCCAAGAAAGCATCCTGCAAAAAAGGGAAACCATACTTTTATCTCCTACCGGGACTGGAAAAACCTTGGCTTTTTTATTGCCGATAATTCAGCAATTAAATGTAGAATTACAAGAGGTTCAATGCCTTATCTTAGTTCCTTCTCGTGAATTAGCCATTCAAATAGAACAAGTTGCCCGAGAAATTGGTTCGGGTTATAAAATCAATTCTGTTTATGGTGGACAGGCCATGACAAAGGACAAAATGAATTTGCAGCAATCGCCTGCCATTTTAGTTGGAACTCCTGGTCGTGTTGCAGATCACATCCGCAAGGAAAGTTTTACCACTGAAAACATTCATTTTTTAGTTTTGGATGAGTTTGATAAATCTCTGGAAGTTGGTTTTGAAGACGATATGAAGGAGATTCTTTTTCGTATTCCAAATCTTAAAAACAAAATATTAACCTCTGCCACCGAAGAGGTAGAAATCCCAAAATTTGTAGGTGTTACTTCCCCAAACAAAATCAATTTTTTAAATCAAGGGAAACCAGAAATCGTACATAAATTAATTCTTTCTCCTCAAAAGGATAAGCTTCAAGCCTTGGTAGATACATTGAAGTTTATTGGTCCGGAAGCTGGAATTATTTTCTGCAATTTTAGAGACAGTATCGATAGAGTTAGCGATTATTTATACGATAACAAAATTGAACATGCATGTTTTCATGGAGGCATGGAACAAAAGGATAGGGAGCGAGCTTTGATAAAATTCAGGAACTCCAGTCATCAAATATTATTGGCAACAGACCTTGCCGCTAGAGGAATTGACATCCCTGAAATTCGATTTATTATTCATTACCATTTACCCGTTTCTAAGGCTGAATTTACCCACCGAAATGGTAGAACGGCCAGGATGAAAAAAAATGGTGTGGCTTATATTTTAAAATGGGAACACGAGTTTTTACCAGAATTTATAGCGAAAGCGCCTAAAGATAATATTAAAAAGAAAGCGGTTTGGAAACCACAATATTGGGAAACCTTATTTATTTCTGGAGGTAGAAAAGATAAAATATCTAAAGGAGATATTGCAGGTTTGTTTTTTAAGCAAGGCGGTATAAATAAAGACCAATTAGGCGTAATTGAATT
>CAKZNE010000315.1 GCA_937129395.1 uncultured Cryomorphaceae bacterium
ACTAATTATTAAACTAACAACCATAAAAATTGGGAAAAAAGGAAAGGGCAATACCAGTGATAATATAAGAAAGAATAACAAATCCCCAAGTCCAATATATTTTGACATTAGCTTCTTGACTGAAATTCCTTTAAAGGCAAAAAAGGCAATTAATAATGTTAGTTGTAAAATAGAAAAGAGAAGATTTGGAATCATAGAGTAGGTAAAAAAATCCATATCTGGCAAAGGGCTTTTTGTTAGCAACAAAAGGCATAAGGCTAAGGGAAACAAAAACCAAGAAACCTCTCGCAACTTAAAATCTTGATAACTTATAATGACAAGAACAATTATTGGAGCAATAAAAAACATGGAACTAGCCATTAATCTTTAATGATCTCTGTTAACTTTTTATCCTGATCAATTTCCCAAACATTAAAAATACCATCCCCATCGAAGTCGGCTAATGCAGTAGCTCTCGCTTTAAATTTTGCAGCCTCATATTCAATAATCTCAATATTGTAATTGGCATCCCCTCCTTCTTCTATTGTCTTAGGGTGTTCAAACCCGATATCAATAAAATCATCCGAAAATTTGGAGTGCAACATAAAATGGCTGCGTTCTAGTGTATATAAATGATTGAGTTGCTGTTGCGCTTCAATACTTTTTGCCTTTCCAATTAAGGGCATCAAATTTGGCAAAGCCAAAAGGATTAATATTCCTATAATAACAAGAACAATAAGTAATTCATTAAGGGTGTAGGCCTTAAGCTTTTTTGGAGACTGTTTCATGGTCAATTTCTTTTAAGATGAACCATTAGTTTAATTTCACAACATGTAAAAATTTCACTAATTTTTAATCCTTGGTAGATCCTAACAAAACTAAGCAAAACTATCGATTAAAGAAGTTAATCTTCAACAACTGACTTAAATCAAAAATTATAAAAAGCTGAATTTTTCGTTATTCGTAAGGATCACCTGCTTAGGTTCTTCTTTGCTGTCTGAAAAAATGAGTTTTAAAACTGTCCCTGCATTGGTAATAAAAATTCGTAATAATCCTTCTTTTATACAGTCCAAATGTGTCTTTTTGATTAAAAGACTGATAGCGTGGCAAATAACCAAAATCTGGTTCGATAGCCCAAAAGGGGTCTAAAATCAAATTACACTGATAATCAGAATATTAGACTATAATTTGGTTCGATAACGTTATAAAAGGGGGAGCATAGATAAAGAAGGCTTTACAGAGATGTAAGGCCTTTTTTTATTTTCTTTGGGTCTAACATAGGTCTAACAATTGGCTTAGATTATTAAATTGACCTCATGACATTTCCAAAACCTTCTGAACTTGAGCCTTTATTGTTTTTTGAGAATTTCTTTCAGTTTGAAAATCTCCAATCCTATGAAAAACAGTTTTTCTCAAACCCAATAAATCCATCTTTTAAAGGAAATGGGCTCTCTGTTTTAGAACCAAAAAAATCGAGAATTAGAAAGCAGGAATGCGCTCCACATTTGTTTTAACTTTACCCTACGTATGAAACTCTCTATCGAACACATAGACCTCAATGATCAAAGTACTTATTGCAGAAGATGACCCCAATTATTCCGACACCTTAGAAATGTTTGTGGATTAGCTTGGACACGAAATTTGGGGTGTAGCTCAGGATGGTACTTCCGCAATTAAACTATTTAAATCGGACAAGCCTGATCTTGTTTTAATGGACATCAAATTAAAAGGTGATGTTTCAGGTATTGATTTGGCTCAGAGGTTTTAAGAAGATGGGAATACACCCATAATTTTTATTACTTCTTTTGATGATCAGGAGGTTTTTTCCAAAGCCAAGAAAACCTGTCCAAGCGACTATTTAATAAAGCCTTTTAAGCCCGACCATTTGGAAAGAAGTATGGAATTAGCCATTGAAAGAGCCTTCGCAGAGGATGGCAATGGTTTAAACCTGGGCAACAGCGGGATATTGGCGGAAAGTTTCTTTTTTGTGAAAAAGCAAAATCGCCCTTTTAAAGTAAAAATTGGCGATATAAAATGGGTGCAAGTTGAGGACAAGTATTGCATCCTAAATACAGAGAATATCCCGTATACCTTACGTATGTCGCTCCGTGATCTGACAGAAAAGCTCGACCCTTCTATTTTTGTTCAAACCCACCGTTCTTATTTGGTAAATATTGATGCTATTGAC
This sequence comes from uncultured Cryomorphaceae bacterium, assembly GCA_937129395.1. Lineage (GTDB taxonomy): Bacteria > Bacteroidota > Bacteroidia > Flavobacteriales > Schleiferiaceae > CAKZNE01. The sequence goes on from CAKZNE010000315.1 coordinate 2,168, forward strand.
CATATTAATCCACAGACTTTTGTGGTGAATATAGGAAGCACTGAGATTCCATTAGGTAAATCCTTTAAAGACGATTTGCTAAAACGCTTACACATACTTTAGCTCACAATAATAGCCATAAAGACATAGATGCTATCCTACAATAGGGCTGGAAAACTTTCAAGTTATTTGCCTGCAAAGCGGAAACTCATGCAAGACCCTGCAAACACAACCAAATTTCTTCGACTGATATCAATAAGTCGTTTTTTGGAGGTCTTAAAAACTGTGATTTATCCCGCTATTCTCAAAGCCACACCCTAAATATTACGTTTTACGCACAAAAATAACTCCTTCACGCACATTTTTATTTTCCCCTATTTACTAAAACTACTTTTACATCATAATTTTAAACTATGTTAAGATGGAATTACAATTAAACTCGAAGGTTGAGTTCTTCGGAGTACCTATTAATGCTTTGATCGAAAAGAAAGGAGATGAAATTAAAGTGCTTCTAAATAGTGAAACGGAAAAAAATGGTAAAACGTCAATTAAAGTAAGCGAAATTCAAGCTCAGCTAAAAGCAGATATTAAAACCATATCTGGGAATGATGTTAATATTGATGTGATACCATTCCCAAAAGAATTGAAAAGCAAAATAGAAAAATTCACCATTGATGTGCACAAGATCTTTCTTTACATTCATAAAAAGGGAGATGAAACGACCTTCAAGTACGCCTTAAGCATTGCTGTAAACAATTCCGGAAACCTAAGCTTTGCAGGATTGAATCTTAAGACCATTGGGTTTAATATTTGGAATATCACGGATCAAGACTTTGTAAAAAGTGAATTGAAGCTAGCGAGCTTTGATAGCGTAATGCTTCCAGCTTAAGAAAAATTTAAGATGGTTGGTCTTGAAATAAACACCAGCTTTTCATTATTTGACATTTCATTCGATGGTTTTATTCGAACGGATAATGGTGATTTGCTTGTTCAATCTAGAACAAGCGAAACTCCAAGCCTGTTGGAATTATTGCAAACAATAGCTCCTCAACTTGAAATGCCTTCTGATTTTGATGCTCAACTTACGAACATCTTATTCGGAATGAGAATTAATTCAAAATCTTCGGGCGAGAAAGAGCTCAATTTCTTGCTTGAAGCTTCTCTTCTTTCTGCGATTAATTTCCCCATAATTGATTCTAGTAGAATCAATATCAGTAAATTACAATTATCCTTTCAAAAGAAAGAGATGAATGGGACGGCTTTTAATTTAAAGGCTCATGTATTTATTGACATTGTTTCGCAAAATCCTTTCTTGGAGCTCTTCCCAGATCTTTGCCTTGAAGTAGAATATCAATCTGAACGTTTAATATTTAAAGGAATAATTGGGGATGAAAAGTCCGTTGGCCTTGATCAACTGCGTAAAGCACTTATTCCGGATATTGAATGGCCATGGGACTTAAACATCAAACTCAAAAATAGTAAGTTCACTATTGCCGTTAAGAACTCTCCAATATCAGGAAGAGAATATAGTTTCAACCTAGAAGCGAATATTGAATCGGGTTCATTAAACAATGAATCGTTCCAGAGTCAACTCCAACTGCAAAAATTACATTTTAACTACTCTAAAAGCACAAATAGTGAAAGGAAGACTGAATTAAACTTTGGTGTCACAGCTTCAGCTTCGTTAAGTAACCTTCTGGAAATTAGAAATTTAAATTTTGATTTCGAATATGACTATAATCCCAAAAAAAGGAGGGGTGAATGGAACTTAAAGGCTCAAATGTTGGTTCAAGCCTTAGACAGGTGGATGCATTTCAAAGCAAAGACTACTTTATCCAAAAAGGATCAAGTGCTTTCCTTTTTATTCAATGCAGATAAGCCTGTAGTTCACGCTTCGTGCTTCAATCATATTCAAAACACCTCAGGCTTGGCCATTATTACCGCTTTAAACAAGGGAATAGCTCCAGATAATCACCAGCTTGAATTGGCTAAAATACCTCCAAAGGTTTTCAGCACGCTTAAAAACTCTTTTAGCTCTACCCAACTTGTTGAGATTCAAAATGAGATTGAAAAGGCCAGGTGTAGCAAAGAACCATTAATCAATATTCCAGATGTTCTAAATAATAACTTACCACTGCTTAACATTTCGCCCGAGCGTTTTGAAATTAAATTGCAACGCCAAAACAAACGATTTAATAGGTTGGATTTGGCTTTTGGTTCTAGTCTCACGCTGCATAATACGCTAAACCAACAGACGCCATTATTTTCGATTAGGAAAGGAATCCTTTGCACGGGTTATGATACAGTTCATAAACGTTTTTACATCTCTTATTCAGCAGATAGTTTTAAAGTAAAGCCGTTGGCTTTAATTGCCCAACTACCGGGCATTCAAAGTGGTTTGATTTCTGCGTTTGGCGAAACAAACGAAAATCATCCCAAGACGAGTGCGTTGCTTAGCATGATGGAGATACAGCCCAGGGGTTTTCATTTTTTCAAAAGCAGCCAGAGCTATGATTTTAAAGGAGGAATACGATTGGTACTAAACGATGGCCTTAGAACGATTGACAAGGATCTTTTTACTTTTTTTGAATCGGTATTTCCAAAAGTTGGTAAACAAAGATTTATTGAAGGAGAGTTGGGCTACAATTCTCAACAAGGATTAGCTTTTATCCTTCGCAATAATAATGGGATTGAAATCCCTAATCTGCTCGAAAAGATTGCAAAAAAAATTGATCCTACGTTTAAAGCGAATTTTAAGAAATCTACAGGAATTGACCTTGAAAAAGGATTGGATATAGGAAACTCCTTCATTTTATTGGATCGAGTGCGTTTTTTCTTGGGTAAAAAAATTGAAATGGATGTCCGACTTGCTTTTGGTCTTCCATCCAAGCTAAATGATAGGCTCTTCCATTCTCAATCCAAGCTTCATGGCTTAATTAATTGCTACGACAGAGAAAAAATTATACAAAAGGCCCATGAAGAGAACACTCCTAATTTCAAAAAGTCGGAAATAGATGATGGTCTTTTGCGAGCATCTCTAAAATTTGGGACTGACGGTATAAGTGGTCAACTGGATCAGTTTAACTTGTTTAATCTTAATAAGATAGCCAAAGAGTATGAAGGTTTGTTCACAGAAACTCCTAATGGAGTTCGAATAAACTTGAATGCATTAACAAATGAAAGCGAAGATGAATTTGGAGAAATTGAGATTGATAAAATAGAGTTTAAACTTAATTTTAAAACTGGCGCCTTTGCAATTGGTGGTGGAGTGAAAATTTTATCAAACCAATTTAGAATTCCAGTGAGTCCTTTATTAAAAAAGATTATCGCCTTTCTACCGGATGAAGAAATTAAGGACAAGTTCACAGCGCTATCTGATAAATTCACTGATTCCATTTCCTTAAAAAGTATTAATTTTTATGACGCTGAGCGCGATGAGTTAAGCATCGATGAACTTCTTGATTTTTTCCGTCAGTTTTTATTGAAGGAGCATCAGGATATACCCCTTCTGCCTGAGGCTTTTTCCAAAACGATAAAGAATGCGTCAGGGTATATTTCTTCTCTTTTGCCCAAAAGGCTACTGGAATATTTTAGTATTGATATTCCTCCGGGTTTTACCTTCAATTTAGAGATAACTGCAGATAGCTCTTTCAGTTTTGATTTGGATGTGATTGAACCTACAAAACGACAAAAGGAGCTTGGCTTCTCCGATCATTTACAATTGTTAATTCCAGATGTTGGTTTTCCACCAGGTGGTTTGTTTGGACTTAGGATAACAAAGCTGGGAGCAGGTACCGCTTTATTTAATCAGGCCATCAGATTAGATCTATCCGCAGAATTGGCAATTTTCAAATACACAGATCTTATTGCCGGTGCGGGTTTGGAATTGGTAAAAAAGGCAAGACCTAATGATCAAAATCTGAATCATATTTTTCCAGATGTAAGAACTTTTGGAATAGAATACATTGCCGAGAAGGTGGTTCTACTCATTTTCCCTCAAACCACAGTTCCCATTCCAGTTCCTGTGTTTTTTGATAAACTCGGTTTTTACGCTGCAGGTATGGAGGGGACTTTAGCAGATATTTCCATTGGCTTTTCAAAGCCCGAGATTAACATTAAGCAAGCTTTAGAGGCCATAGGTAATCTATCTCTGTTTTTCGTGAACAAAAATCAGGCATTACCAGTAAAATATTATGGGCGAAGTTTTTCCAAGGAAGATCAAATCGAAAAAGGTATTTTACCGCACTTCTCTGTGGGTCCGATTTATGCAGAACTACCGGGAATTATTGGCAACGAAAATGCTGACGGTGGAGAAAAAAAGAAAATTTCCTTAGGTTTTAGAGATCAGATTTATCTCAACCCAACGGATCTGGTTGGATTACTCGCAAATGCCGCAAAATTCAGTCTATTATCTATAATAGATAAGACCAATTACACGATTAAAATTGACGAAAAACGAAGTGAGCCGCCTCTAAATTACTTAATTAAATACCTTCCTCTAAACCAGAGAATAGGCTCAAAAGCTATAAGCTTGTTTGGTATTTTTCAAGGCAATTTTACCTGGGTATTGTGCACACCTAATGAGTATTTAGATCAGGCGATTCCTATACTTTCAAAAAAGCACTCGAAAAATGAGGGGCATAAAAGACAATATAAAGCGCAACTTTTAGAACTCGCTCCTAAAACTGATTCTTGGACTTCGAGTGTGCAAGGGATAGTAACTTCTGTATCTGGAGAGCTTAAAATCTCATCCGTTTTTCGGATTAAAGCAGCACTAATTTCCTCCCTAACTTTCGAAGATGGTCTTTATTCAAAAACAGGCCTTATGGCAAGCCTTGGCTATCCAACAAAAAGAAAGCTCTTAGAAATGAAGCTTTTAGGAGGGTTTGAGATCAATAAGGATAATCCTCATCTGCAAGGAACAGGTAGTTTAAACATTTTGGATCAGCCCTTTTTAAGCGGTAGCTATTTTTTATCGGTTAACCACTTCACATTCGAAGGAGAAACAGGCTCTAGCCAATTACCGATTCACACCCGTGTTAGCTTAAAAGGTGTATTTACTCAGGACCTTTTTCACCTCAAAGGAAGCTCCAAAATCAAACTGTTCTTTTTTAAGCTTCAAGGAGAAGTTGAAGCTTATGTGGACAAACAACGGCAGTTTTTTAAGGCCGCTGGAAACATGAGTTTTCTAAACAGCAATTGGAGCGTTGGAATTTTTTCAAGTATAGATCAATCCTTAGAAGAAGCCAATTTGGGTGTTTACATAAAAGGAGACCTTTTTGATCTTGCTCATCTTTCATTAGAAGGGGCCGTAAACAACTATCGTAATCGTATTAGCGTATCTGGAAATGGTAAAATCAGCCTTTGTGGTCAAAATGTTATTGCACTGGCCTTTCGCTATCAAAACGATACCTTCCAACTGATTCAAGGTGAAGTTGATCTTTTCCCGACTATTCCAAAAGACATCCTGAATTTTTCCGGAAAGGTTAAGGGGTATTTAAAGAAAGATGACTTGAATCTAAGCGGTAGTTTGAAAGCAAAGGTGATGGGTTTTACTTTGAGCGATACTCACTTCGTATTGGAAAAACAGGGTATTGATATTTCTGGGAAATTATTTGAAAAAGAGTTTAAACTAAGCGTTAATGAGTCCAAGGATACACTTCTTTTAAAAGGTCAAATGGAACCATTGTCGGTTGGGCCTTTACAATTAACTGGGATTCAAAAAATCGATCGACAAAAACAAAACAAGCTTCAAGGGCCAATGGTTTCAATTGCAGAGAACCAGTTTTTTCTGGAGGCAAAGGCTCTTTTTCTAGGGATTGAAAATCAGGTGCAGGTCAACTTATCAGATCAGGAATTTGCCATACAGTTTACAGGCAAGTTTTTAGGTGTAACTTCTGGACAACTCACTGTAATAGGCAGTCAATTGCTTGAAAACTCAATGCTCAGAGTTCAAGGAGTTATTTACCCTGAAGCCTTTGTCAGTAAAATTGAAGAAGAAATAATCGCAATTGCTGGAAAAGTAATAAAAACACTCAAAGATGCTAGAGAAAAAGTTGAGAAAGCTAAAGAACACGCCTTTAAAGCTGCGAGAGCAGTACACGACAATGTAAAAGCACAAGTTGAGAAGCTCAATCAAGAATATGAAAAAGCCAAGGGGGAGTTGGAAAAAGCCAAGAGTGTTGTTAGTTCTCTTGATAACGACATTAAACGCCTTGAAGGTGAAGTAAAATCCTTGGAAAGGGAAATTGAGCAGAAGAAGGACTGGACTAACCAAGGGCCATGGTGGGAAAAACCATGGCGATGGGCAGAATTCTTAAGAAAAGCCGCAGAATTAGGCATTAGAATAGGCGGTATTAAAACCGCTATTTTAGGATTAAAGGCCTTAATGGAAACCGCAAATATTGGGCTCAGAGCTGCGCAGGAGGTGCTTAGCTCTTTACAAAAAGTTGGAAATATAGCAATAGATCTGGTAGATGTAGCTCTGATTGAATTGAAAAAACAAGCGGATGAATTTTTAATTGGAGTTTCTTTTGCCTTGGATCAATTAGAAGAAAAAGTAGGAGAATTTGAAAACTGGGCGAAAAAAGTATCCGAAGTTCGAGAAAACCTTCTCTCTATTCATTCTATCAATTTAGACAGTAATCTGGACCGTTTACAAAACAAACTATTAGTCGTTGCAGATATTACTGTAATGGGAGAAAGAAGAGAGATCGCTGCTGGCTTTGATTTAACTAATCCCAGTGTCTTTATAAAATCCTTAGCCGATAATATAAAAAATGGTTTAGCATCTCCCAGGCAAATGTGTATTGATGGTAGACAATCAGGCTTACCAAGCTTAACGCTTTGTAAAAAACTTTTAAGCGCATTTCCAGAAATACAAGCCATTCAGTTAGGTCTTATTATGAAGCATGCTGATTACTCCATTGAGGACATTGCGCTTAGTTTAAAGTGGTTAAAGGATCAAAAAAATATCCGAAATCAAGAAATAATTAAAGCTCTTCGAATTGCAAATGAATATCAATATGAAAAAAAATAATAATAAACGACCATGGCTGGTGGTAGCGGAGGTGATTCACCAACATTTTGACTATGATAAGAATCGGCTTGTTGAGCTAATGATAGAAGAATATCGGCTTCCTCCTTTAGAAATTGGTGGACTGGTAAAAGAGCTGTATGCTAAGAATTTAAGTATTTCAGAACAGGTTCAGCTTCTTCTAGAATTTGTGGATGAAAATGATATTCAAAGAATTCTGAACGAAAAATTTGATTTAAATAAAACCGAATTTGATAAAATAACTCTTGACTTGTTAGGAACAATATCGGATCCAATAACTTTTAATGCACGAGTAAGTAAAATCAGAGCCAATGATTTTGGAAATGAGTATCGAAGCTACTTATGGTTAAATAACATTGGCAATGGTAGAGCCGGTTGGGGTTACCTAATTCCCGATAATCTCACTTCAGAAACTATGATGGACTCAGCATTAAAAGCCAAAATATCACAAAGCGAGATCTATATCTATGGAAAAATTGATGATGATGGAAAAAAAATTAAAATACTAGAACTTGGATTAGCATAAAACTATATTATGACAAAAATTGTAACCCTGAGACCTGTTAAGGTGAAAAAAATTAGAAGCTATACAACCGATGAAAACCAAAATGTGTTTTTGCGTTTATCAACCATATTTGAGGATAAGGAAGAAGAAGGTTGGGCTCATATTGTGCCAGACAATGAAGGTGCCAGATGGGTAATTAAATTAGCTTTAGAAGCCAAAACAAAAGATATTCCAGCTTATGTTTATGGAGAGCAATTTCATTATACCTATTCATCAGGAAATGGTGGAGAAACAAGATTAAAAATCTTGGAATTCGGATTAGAATGATTTTGGCTTACTAAAAATAATTTTACGGAGAATTACGCTTAATTGATAGTCCGTAGTATGGCCCCCTGTTTTGGAATCAAAAAACAAGAGAATTGGAAATCAGAAACACGAAAAACCTAAGTAAATCTATATCAATCAATTCGAAAATTCGTATGAGCGCTTAAAGAAAATTAGATGTTCTTGCTAGTTCGAATTTTCATAAAAAAGATATATTAAAAGGTTTATTTTATATAAGTATAAAACAAAACACTTTCATTGACATATTGAGAGATTAAAACTGGTTTGATATAAAAGAAACAACCCCCTGTTCCCTTCCCTTTCAATGACTTTGAGGGTATTCAGGCTATCTCTTTACAACAGGAGTTCCTGTTCTCTTCTAACCGCTTCTTATTGGACTTAGATAACACCAATTTACAGTGGCAAGCGTAGGGTTTTGGTGAACTTCATCAGGAGTATAAATCTTATGCCTATTACACGGTTTTTCATAGTTGTAGTTCTAGGTAAAAAACTCAAGCTCCTCTTTGATAGTAGTAGATAGAATATCCTTCGTTCTAAAGTAGTAAGACTTCATAATCTTATAGGAGCCTTCAACGATCGAATTAGAAAATGATACGTCCTTAAGCGCTATTTTCTTGGAAATAGATATTTGGCAATCTTGAATGAACTGATGCACGGTTTTGTTATTGTTTTCAGTGCCACCGTCTACAATTAAATCCAGTTTGGGTTGGTTGCTTATGGTTACGTTGAATTCCCTCGCAATCGCATCTTTAATCGTTTTAGTTCTAATGATTGCAGACTTGGTTCTTGAAATATCATGAGCGATGATTTTCCTTGAGAAGTTATCCACCACGGTATAAATGTAGAAGATGGTATTATCAAAAGTTTTGTGTTGAGAGATATCTGCATGCCATGTTTCATTTGGTTTAGACGCATCATAAGAACCCCTTTTACGTTTAATTTTTGCTTTCTTACGATCTTTAGAAAAACCAAGTTTCTTTGAATACTTATACCAGGTAGATTCAGACATGGATACTGCTCCTTGTCGTACCGCCTTTACCCAAACTGAACTTGTGCACCATATTTTATATCGAGCATCCTTCATATACTTTTTTAGAGTATTCAGTTCTTTCATCGAGATTTGGTTCGGTCTCTTCTTGAAGCAATGGCCGATTAGAGATTTAGAACAAGCGAATTTTCGCTGGCTTAGCCATATTTTATATCGATGTTCCGAGATGTTCACTAACCGCAATAAAGTAGACTTCGATATAAGAAAGTCCTCAGAAAGGTTCTCAAAGGCATTGATAAAAGCATTTCTATTCTCTTTGATTAACTTTTGTAGTTTCTCTTTTCCTACTAAAGATAGAATAGTCAGGTACAAACGTGCAAATTGGATAAAACAGCCCGGGGTAACCCCAGGCGTTTATCCAAAAATACTTGTGTACCACCAAGTGAATTTTGATTCGAAGTTGAAAGTTCAGAGCCTACATACTTATCAGGATCTGCAGTTTTCCAATAATGCGAAGTCGTAGTAGGAATTTCATTGACCACCCTATGAGGTAAAACTTGCTTTTCAAGCCCAAAGGCAAAACATAGTTTTAAATCACTATGATATTTATTCTACTTCTGCATATTTTTTACTCAAAAAAAGAAGGGTAAAAATACCATTTTCAACAATCTCTCAATATAAACCATTCGAAAATTCGAATCGTACTAGGTTCGAGTCCTACAAGGGATTCGAAAACACAAACCGTTGATAACGTGATGATTAATTAATTTTTGGCTCGATAACGTTATAAAAGGGGGGAGCTGCATTTAGGGACAAGAATAATGAAAACTTAAACCATTAACGAGCTACTGACAACATTTTTGTTACCATTTCATCCCCTAAAGTAACATTAATAAAATACACTCCACTAGCTAAGTTCGAGGAATTAATGATAATAAAGTTTGCCCCTTTTTCAATTTTTCTGCTACCAGGTAAAAGAACCACGTTTCCTACAACATCTCTCACCGTAACAACAACTTCCTCTGCAGATTTTGAATTAATAGACAGGTTTACCTTATCCCCTGCAGGGTTTGGAAACAAATTTAATTCCAATTTACTCTCGTATTCTTCAACACTAACTCCACCTCCTGTTATGGCTACTTTATTTGCATTTAAAATCTCACCTGTTTTTGAGTTAACAATCATAACAATGGCGTGACAATTATTTAGATTACTAAATAAATTTGAAGGCACAGAAGCAAATGTATAGGAATGAATTCCTAATGGAATTAGATCCGAAGGCAAACTTCCTAAGTCTCCTAAAACATTATTGCTTGACAAGGAACGGGCTACGTGGTCATATCCCCCAAACTGAGCTGGATCTTCCGGATCAGCGCCGGTTGAGAAATCATACCCATTATTAATTCCCGCTGGAAAAGCCATTGTTCCACTCCCTCCACCTGCATAATAATTATCTTGCAACCAAAGTGTCCCTAATTCAATGATATTATCCTCAACTATAATACAGGAGAATCTGTAATCTCCATATATACTTCCATACCATTCTGAATCTGCAGAAACTGTAATATCATTGGAAGATGGATTATAAACAGCTGTAATGTTTTTAACATCACAAGGGACAGGAGCATTAATACGATTGTTGAACATACTCATGAAATCCTCCCCTGTGGAGAGAAAGTTTCCAGTAGCTACTCTATCAACACCACCTGTTGGGTAGCCGCCAGGCACATATTTTCCAATTTCTCCGTCATAAGAATTAACGGTCATTGGATCCCTGTTATGCACCCCTATCCCAATAAATTCGGGTACAGATTCCATAATTGCCAAATTTACTGCACCACGTGGGCACCATCCACACCATGTTCCGGTTTTTTCTTCACCAACAACATATTTTTTTGGAATAGTATCCAATGCATAAGTAGGGGCAATCAAATGGTTGTTTGTAGAGTCGGCATCCCCTGGAATGGTAACCCTAACATCAAGTGAATAGGAATTGCCTGCAAGGG
>CAKZNE010000316.1 GCA_937129395.1 uncultured Cryomorphaceae bacterium
AATTGGTGGAGCCAACAGCAATTGTATTTTGATAGCCAGCTGGGTAAAATGTAATCTGATTATTAAAATTCATCATAGAAGCAACAACGGTTACGCCATTTTGATGAGCGTAATCCACAGCGGAACTCATTAATTGAGAAAATCCACTTCCTCCCACCGACATATTTATCAATTTCGCGCCATTATCAACAGCATAGTAGATCCCGTCTGCAAACCAAGAATAAAGTCCAGAATTATTGGCATCCAAAATCTTACCCGTCATAATTTTACAATGCCAATCTACTCCTGCATAACCAATGTTATTATCGGGCATTGCACCAATAATTCCGGTAACATTTGTCCCATGCCCATGGTCGTCTTTTGGTAGGTTATCATCGTTGGCAAAATCCCAACCGTTAATATCATCGATATAGTTGTTGTTGTCTTCATCAGCCCCGTCTACTGTTTCATTTGGGTTTATCCAAAGTCGATCAATTATTTCTGGATGATCTAGTTTTAAACCTGCGTCTAAAACGGCAACAATTAAGGTGGAATCTCCCTTTTCAATATCCCAAGCTAGGTCCATTTCCACATCAGCCCCAACTGTTGCAGGTGACAGGTTAAAAGTGCCGTCATTTACAAATCCCCATTGTTTTGAAAACTTAAAATCATTTGGAATTGTAGAACTAAGTCCTTTAACTCCTGAACCCATTCCAATAAAATTAGGCTTCACATATTCAAAAAGGTCTGTGGCCAAAAATTGGGAAATAAGACTTTGAATATTTTGATCTTCCTCAAATGTTAGCACATAAGTATCCGCCAATGTTCGATTTCCAGTAAGTTTTATGGATTTGGTTTTGGAAGTTTTTGTAAGAAGATCCAGTTCTCGATGGTGGAATTTAGAATTTGATATTGAGCCTTTAAAATCTTCAACCATTTCGGCTTTAAACTTTACTATCAGGTGCTTTTTGGAATGAGGTTCCAAGTTTTGAGCGACTAATATTGGACTAAAAATAACTAGTAAAAAGAAGTATAAAAAATTTCGCATTTGGATAAAAAATTTGATTTTTGAGCGGTCGGTATTGTTTTGAAGGAAAGATAAGGATTTAAAAAAAAAGGGAATTCTGCTTGATGCCTTGTACAATTTACTCGATTCCATCACTTTCTTCTCTCCACGGAAATTAAGTCTTTAAACATTTTACGTGCCTTTAGCCATAAATCATAATCTACAGAGAAATCAGTGGTTTGGAAACAAAACCTGTCTCCAACATTAATGCTGAAACTGGAAAAACCCTTGGTTAGGCACTTGAGCTTTGCCTTAAATCCCTCTTTATTGGTGTAAGGAGAAATTTTAAATTCATCAATTGAAAAAAGCTTTTTAAAAAAACTTCTTTTGTAATGGACACTACCCTTTAGCAAAGATTCTGAATCGAATTCCATTTTATAACTTATCCTATTATATCCGCTACGATATTTTAGAGTATGCTCCATACCTAGTCTTTTTTCCCTTAAATGAAAAGTTCTTTCTTTATGGTATATCAAACTCCTTTCTTCAATTTTAAGATCGCAATGATAGTTTTTCGCAAATTTTCTTACGTTTTCTTCTAGAGACCTTTCATTCAAAATTATTTTCCTTCCCACAAACAGCACACCTGTCCTAAACGTTTCGTGGCTTTTATAATAATTGTTGATAATCAGCAATTTAAAAGGAAGAGATTCTGCTTTTTGAAAACTACCATATGAAAAAGAATAGTTGCTTTATTTTTTATAATCGTAACGATAAATTTTAATCGAAGCCAATTTTGGCCTTCAAGAAAAGGGTAATTTGATTAAAATGGAGCCTTAGGGAGATTGGGAAGCTCTGAAGAATGAAGAGATCTCCCAACCGAACTTAGGTTTCATGAAAAGC
>CAKZNE010000317.1 GCA_937129395.1 uncultured Cryomorphaceae bacterium
TCATTAAAATTTCCACTTGTCCTTTTGGTAACTGTACTCTTAATAGCCTGATTTTTATAGGTGTTTTTCGATCATAGACCCGTCCCGAAAGACTTGCATTCTTACCAGGGTACATTTCTGTTATACACGATTCAAAATTAATGGTCAGCTAACTAAAGCTAGTTTTTACCCGCATCAAAAAATCAAGTTCTCTTATTTGGTTCTGTTGTAAAAAACCGTGAGGTATTGGCGCCAGTAGCGTTTAATTTAGGTGGTTGTTTTTCAATGAGTTTACTTACCTCACCAAAACCTTCCTCTTCCATACTCCACTTTCATTCCTTAAAACCAAGAAATAAAGACCAGGTTCAAAATCCTCCAAATTCAATTCTAAACGATTCTTTCTTTTTTCTACAAGAGCGGTTTTGTTTATTATTTGTCTTCCTCTAGAATCCATCAGACTAAGATCAAATTTGCTGTCAATTCCAGATTGAAATTCAACAATTAGTAGCCCCTTAGTTGGATTTGGGTAAACAAGGAGATCTTGGAAGGTGGCAGTATTTTCATCCAGGCCAATATTCACAATTGTACTCTGGACAATAGAATCTGTTCCACAATCATTTTTCACCAACAATTGAATCTCCAAAAATCCATTCGCGGAAACAATTATACTGTCCATTAAACCTTGGCCAGTTTGTCCATTGCTATATTTCCAAATATATTCTTCCGCCCTAAGTGAGCTATTTGCATTTACAAGCAATTTCATTTGGTTTCCTAGAATGGTTTGGGTCAAAACAAAATTGGCCTTGGGTTCTGGTTTTAGTGGAGTATTAATAGTAAAAGGTCCAGACCAAGAACTGGTATCCAATCCACAATAATTTTTAATCCAAAAATCATATTCGTTTCCAGGTTCTAAATTATCCAATACTAGGCTGTCTGAAGTGCTAATTGTGTCTTTTCCAAAACCCGGAATAAACCCTCTTGCACCGTATTGTATTTGAGTTAAAGTCCCCACTTTTAACCAATTAATTTGCGCTTTTTTGCAGGAGATTATGGAGGTGGAAATTGCAGATGGAGCAGCGCAATTAATATTTGGAATATTCACTAAAATGCGTGCTGTATCCTTATAGATGCCGCATGAATTAATGTGTTGGGCGGCGTAAGAATATAATCCGGATTGGTTGTAGGGGCCAACCTTAATAAGAGGTTGAGTGTCTATTATTGAGCCTTGGAAGGTCCAATTAAAACCTCCAGTGCTAAAAGGCCCATTGAAATAAACGCTGGAATTGGCTATGTTCGGATCTTGAGGGTGAGTAGCTGAGGAAACTATCCAATTTGAAGCCTTATTTGAATCTAATCCCTCTAAACGGATTCCGGCGCTGGCTGTGGCAATAGGAATTACGCCAGACCAGTGGTGGTTTTTTACTCCTGCATGTGGAGGGAAATTAAAAGGTGCATTTCCATTATAGATAACTACATCCACAATGTTTCCTCTGGAGTCTTTAAGGATATAGCCTATGCTTTCCGTGTGGCTTGACTCATGATTCGTTGGGATTTCATAATATCTCAGTAAATTGGAAGAGGAACCAATTCCCTTAATTCCGATAATTGCTGTTCCGTTAAATCCCAGTTTTGAATTACTGGTAAAAGTATGGCTGAAATTAGCAATGCTGGCATTGCTCCACCTTTCCAAGGTATAGCCCTTTAGATTCGCTCTTGGCCTACCGCTAATTTCAATATAATCTGAAGCGGTTATATAGGAGGGGAATCCTCCAGCAGGACCGCCAACTGTATGCGGAAAGTGGGAAACTTCTGTAAAGGTAAAATCACCGTTCAAAAAATGCCGCGAATCCACATTTAAATAAACAGAATCAAGGCTGTTGGAAACAATAATTAAAGAATCGGGCTTAATTTTAAAGCTGCTTTCAATTTGAAGGCTGTCTAAAATATTGCCTAAAAAATCATTTGAAGCTGAGGCATTATAGATGCTCGTATGGAGGTTTACGCTTTTTAGGATATAAAGGCCCGAAGTGGAAAGATCCGTGGAGCTGAGATATATTTCTGCTGTATCATTTGGTAAAATACTTCCCTTGGAAACATGCTGAGTTTGATTTGCGGTTGTAGGTCCATCAATTACATAAGAAACAGTAAGTGGCTTTTGCTGAAGATCATAAATAAAATTGGTCTTATTCCTTACCATTAAGGCTATAGTGTCCTTTTTGCTAGTGCATTCTCCTGTTTTTAAAAAACGTGCCGAAACTAATTCAAGGTCTGATGTGAAGGCCTCCTCAATATTGATATGTTTTATTTTTAGCGCTGGGCTGGAGCTTGATTCAACATAATGAACCAAAGCTAATTCCACAATTTTACCACCATACAGGATGGAGTCAATTGCCACATTTTGTTCCATAAATTGTTCTGGACTTGAATTTGCGCCCGGAACCGAAAAAGCTGTTCCTTTTAAACTGAAGAGTCGGGTCCATTTTTGGCTTGGGTAAATACGAATACTCACTGCCATGCTATCATTTGCTGAGTTTTGTGGTCTTGACCACGAATATCGAAATCGCGTGTTTCTATTTGGTAATGTTATCAAGTTACTTTGAAGAAATATGGAATCTCCAATAGCATTACTCGGCTTTGTCTTATATCCATTCTTACCAGGTTCTATTGAATAATTTTGCCAGGCTCCAGACTCGGTTCTTGGCCAGCAAGAATTTGGAAAGGAATTGATTAGAGATTCGTAAATGGGGAGTTCCGCTGATTTACAAGGGGAGGTGCAAAAAATCTTTGGGCCACGAATAATATCATTAAAAGTGCTGTTGCATTTGGTTCTTACATAATAAGCATAGCATTTATTAGGATTCAAGTGCGATAGCAAAAGGGAATTTGTGGAATATGTCCCGATTATATGTGTTAGGTTAGGAGTGAAATTTAAGGAAGTGCTGGTAAAGCTTTTAAGGTAAACAACGTAATCTGTGCCGCCTAAAGGAGGATCCCAGTAGATAAGTGCTGAGGTGTCCGAAACCAAATTTACGGAAAGGTCATCTGGTGGAAGGCAGGTCGGTTCTTCTATAAATGAAATGTCATCTATAGCAATGGCATCAGGGCAACAACCCGAATAGTTGGTGCTGAATTTAACCTGAACGGTGTCCCCAAAAGAACTTAAATTTACCCCAAATCTTTTGAACATTTCAAATTTTGAAAATTGAGTTTGGTTGGTTTCCAGAAGAATAAGTTGCCATCCAGATCCGTCATTTATTTCTACTTTTAGATTGGGTAAATTGGCCCCATACCGATAATAATAAAACTCCAAATAAGGATTGGTTAAGCTAGATATTTTAACCAAGGGTGTAGTTATACTCGCTGAGTTTGATCCAGTTAAACTAGTGCTTGGAGGAATACATAAATAATTTCCATAATATGTCGGATTTCCACCCCTCGGTCCGGTGTTGAGATGGTCTTCAAAATTATTGCGTAAAAGCCGCCATCTATATCCATTTGAACTACCTCCTGGGTTTGGGATCCATGAAGGGTGAAATTGATCTAAAAATGAAGTTGAATAATCGTCAGCATCTACACTAACCCAAGGCGAAACGTCAAAGTTAACTTGGTAAGGTGTATTGTAGACCTGCCCTTGAATGGGAGACCAGAAAAGAGAAAAAGCCAAAAGCTTAAAAATCCCAAAGGAAAAAATAGAACGGTGTTTCATGACAAACATTTAGTTCCTGCAAACTTAATGGATTAAAGCCTTGTAATTAAATTCTTGAGGTGGTTGTTTTAGTAGAAAATTGTTGAAAATTTAGTTTGGAATTTGTTTTGGAAATGAGAAGTTTATATTAGTGTTCCTTCCTATTGTAAACAAGAATTTCACGTCCTAGACCGTATTGAAAATTATCAGACTTTTGTAATTCTAAGTAATTTTTGCCAAATACATTTTGGTGGAAAGCTTAAAGTTTTACCTAGTGTATTTATTAGTTCTCTGTACTTTGGATTAATCTGAATAATAAGGATTTTTAGATGTAATTTGTGATCAGGTTTAATAGTGAAAAACCACTAAACTTAAACGATAAAATTGGGCGTAGCTGGGTAATGCTTTGTTATGACTAGATTTAAGAATAGATTAAAAAATGAAAAATAGATATTTAAATATACAGCTGGCCATCTTAATTTTTTATTCGCCATTGCTAATGTCCCAGGTTGAGCATAGGGTTAATTTATCAGATTCCGCATTTTATAATACGAATATTTGTTCAAAAAATGATGATTGTTTTATCAGGCAATATTTGGATTTTGAATTTGCTGACTCATTACCTGATGGGAAATGGTATTTGTTTGGTAAAGAAGGAAGGGATGAAAATAAATTTGGCGATGAAAGTAAATTATTAGGGATTGGTTTTTATGCTAATGGCCTAAAGCATGGAGAATTTAAATATTATAAATATGAGGAAAATGGAGAACGGTTAAGCTACATATTGAATTATTTTGAAGGAAAACTTCATGGTTCAGTTACCTATAAAAATAAAACTGAAATGATTTGTGAAGGTTTTTATTATTTTGGAAAAAGGAATGGACCGTTTAATGTTTATAGCGAGGGAAAATTGAAATCTTCCAAGTTTTTTGTTGTGGGTGAAATGCAAAATTGGATTGAAATCTATAATGATAAAATTTCTAAGATTGGCAATGGTCCAATTTCAAAACGTGAAGGATATTATTTAAGTTATGGCCATGAAAACGGATCACTTTCAATTAAGGCTTTGTTTCAGGATGGAAAACTTAAAGAATATGAGATTTATTATAAAAATGGCAATGTTCGAGTAAAGTCAAAAGGTGTGCACAAAGGAATAATTTATATAGCATCACTTGGGCAATGGAGAACACCTAACTTTGGCTATGCCTCAGAATTAATACAAGGTAAATTCACCCAATTTGACGAAGAAGGAAACATCTTCGATGAAAAAATAATACACGACCAGTAATTAAACTCTAACAAAGGTTAAAGCTAATGAGGACATTTATTTTTCTAATATTGATAAGCGTTTTTTCTAGTTGTATTGAAGATCCTGTTGGCTCTTTGTTGGAAGGTGATAAGATTCATATTAACAATGTATTTCCAGCAAAAGATGGAATTTATATTGCAACGGATAATGATAAAAGGGAAATGTTCAGTGATAGACATTTGTATTTTATTAAAGAGCATAAAGTAAAAAGTTGCAAGATTGATGGAAGTATTATTGGAGTTGATAACGAAAAAATGATCTTCACTAGTTTATCAAATTCCAGGGAAGAAATAAGTAAAATTTTGACCCAATTTACAGACCTTGAACTAAAAATAATTGAACTAAGAGGACTGCGAAGGAAAAATTTGGATGAACGAAAAATCGTTAACTACAGTTTAAAGGAAAGTTCTAATTTAAAAGTCCAATTTTACCTGCTCAAACAAGATCTACTTAAGGACACAATTATCCCGGTTTCAAATATTTCCTTTGGCCATGATAGAATTTTGGTGTATTCCAAAATTAAGGGGGGAATTGAGTATTATGAAGAGTATTCCTTGTTAAATGCCCAAATTGCAGCCCTAGAAATCCTAATTGGTGTAGGAAAAGAAAAGGGCTATGAAATGTTTGATTAAGCCCTCAGCCGAATATGGATGTAAGAAACTTTGGAGTCTCTTCTAAAATGGATTCAGAAACTAAATTTTAAAATGAAACTACTTTAAAATTCTACCCATGAAAAAAATTAGTTTTCTCTTTTTCGTCACGATTTTAATATCGTCCTGCACGCCTAGTTATTACCCTTCAACATTAAATATTGGTTTATTAAAAAACCCAGGAGATTTCAAGGCTCGGGGTACTGTAGATAAGGCTTCTGTAAATTTTCAAGGCATTGCTTGTATTCGTGAAAATATTATCATTGGAGCTTCTGTAAACGTATTTAAGCTTAGGGAAACAACAAAGGGTTCTTTTGGAAATTCCGGTGGAACCTTTAATTCAAAGGGAACTCAATTTGAAGTTTCTGGTGGATATTTTAAACCATTTGGTAGAAAAGGAATTTTTGAGATCCTAGCCATTGGAGGAGTGGCGGACATAGAATCAAATGATATTTTTGGCAAAATGTATAAAGTTGGATTACAACCTACTCTGGGTGTGACATCTAAAAATCTGGAAAGCTCGTTTTCACTGAGGATAGTAAATGTTTCAGTAGAAGAAAGTGCTATTCTTGACCCTTATGAAACGGTAACATCAAGTTTGTTTGTTGAGCCTGCGGTGACCTTTTCGCTTGGATTTGAGCGTTTAAAAATAAGCTACCAGCTTGGTTTTAGTTTTGGGTCCAATGAAGCAGCATTTGAAAATAAGGAATTTTTAAATACAATTGGACTTCAGTATAATTTCCAAAGTAGGTAGCGCTTATTCTGTTTTATGCAGCTAAAAGCCTGCCTTAATTATCGATTTATTAATTCAACATCATACCCGTCCTAAACCTTTCTTGACTTTTTATTTAAATGATGATAATCAGCAACTTAAGAGAAGGAGATGTTGCTTTTTGAAAACAACCCTATTGAA
>CAKZNE010000318.1 GCA_937129395.1 uncultured Cryomorphaceae bacterium
CATACTGTAAATGCAGGTGGACTAGGAATGGTTGCCATCGGTGTAGGTGGTGCGGATGCCGTAGATGTAATGGCCGGAATGGCTTGGGAATTGAAATTTCCAAAATTAATTGGTGTAAAACTTACTGGAAAATTAAGCGGTTGGAGTTCTCCTAAAGATGTGATTTTAAAAGTTGCCGGAATCCTTACTGTAAAAGGAGGAACTGGAGCTATAGTTGAATATTTTGGCGAAGGAGCTGAATCCATTTCTTGTACAGGAAAAGGAACCATTTGTAATATGGGTGCCGAAATTGGTGCTACCACTTCTACATTTGGATATGATGATAGCATGAGAAGATATTTAGGTGCTACAGGAAGACAAGATGTTGTTGATTTAGCTGATACTGTTTCTGACCACCTAACTGGAGATGCCGAAGTATATGCCAATCCTGAGCAATATTTCGATCAGGTAATTGAAATTAATTTAAGTGAATTAAAGCCGCATGTAAACGGGCCATTTACTCCAGACCGTGCTACCAAAGTAGCCGACATGAAAGGGGAAGCCGCCGCTAATGATTGGCCAACAAAAGTAGAATGGGGATTAATTGGTTCTTGTACCAACTCCTCCTACGAAGATATTTCTCGTGCCGCTTCTATTGCAAAACAAGCCGTTGAAAAAGGATTGAAGCCTAAAGCAGAATTTGGGATTAATCCAGGTTCGGAACAAGTGAGATATACCATTGAAAGAGATGGTTTTATTTCAATTTTTGAAAACCTTGGTGCTACAATTTTCACGAATGCTTGTGGACCATGTATTGGTCAGTGGGCACGTTCTGGTGCGGAAAAAGAAGAAAAAAATACCATTGTACATTCTTTTAACAGAAACTTTTCTAAAAGAGCCGATGGTAATCCAAACACCCATGCTTTTGTAACTTCTCCAGAAATGGTTGCTGCAATTGCAATTTCAGGTGATTTAGGTTTTAATCCAGAAACCGATACCCTTACCAATGATAAAGGTGAAGAAGTGAAATTGGAAATCCCAACAGGATTTGAACTTCCTCCTAAAGGTTTTGATGTTGAAGACCCTGGTTACCAAGCCCCTTCTTCAGATGGAAGTGGAATTGTTGTAGAGGTTAAACCAGACTCAAGTCGCTTGCAATTATTGGAGCCTTTTACGCCATGGGATGGAAAAAATATTACAGGTGCTAAATTGCTAATTAAAGCATTTGGAAAATGTACAACCGACCATATTTCTATGGCGGGACCATGGTTGCGTTTTAGAGGTCATTTGGATAATATTTCTGATAACTGTTTGATTGGAGCAGTAAACGCCTACGGTGGAGCAACCAATAAAGTTGTAAATCAATTGGATGGATCGAAAGGTCCTGTTCCAGCTACTGGTAGAGCCTATAAAGCTGCAGGAGTTCCTAGTATTGTTGTTGGAGATCATAATTATGGTGAAGGTTCTTCAAGAGAACATGCTGCTATGGAACCTAGACATTTAGGAGTAAGAGCTGTAATTGTAAAATCATTTGCCAGAATCCACGAAACAAACTTGAAAAAGCAAGGGATGTTGGGTCTTACATTTGATGTAGAAAGTGACTACGATAAAATCTTAGAAAATGATACTTTCAATTTCTTAGATTTAGATCAGTTTGCACCCGGAAAGCAATTGAAATTAGAAGTTGTTCATGCAGATGGTACTAAGGATATTGTTGCTTTGAATCACACTTATAATGCTCAACAAATAGAATGGTTTAAAGCAGGAAGCGCATTGAACCTTATCAAATCTGAAAACGCTAAGGCTTAAATTTTAGCTGTTTAGAATATTGAAAAGCCATCCCAGAAAGGATGGCTTTTTTTTTAGCCCAAAGTTCAAATCTTATCATATAATAGTTTCGAATTACAATCTTTCCTCAGGTTATTGACTAAGCATTTTTCCAAAATTAAATGGCATCAAACTTGTAAATCCGAAAACCATGAGTGATAAAAATTCCCCAAGTTCCAATGATTTTTTCCTTGTTTTTAGTTCTATAATCTCTTATGTTTTAATAGGCTTAGCTGGTTTTTTAATGTTGATCGGTTTGGTACTCATGGTTTTTGGAAAAGGGTCACAAAATTTGGAGCTTAGTTTTGGGTCCGACAAAGAATTAGGCCTACTTGCATTTTGTTTTGCTCTTTTCATTTTGCTTATCAACCTTCCTTATAGTCTTTCATTATACAAAAGAAGAAAACGAGTTTTGCTAGGGATAAACAATCTTAAAAATGAAATTTCCATTTCCCAACTTTTCTGTTTTGTGGATTTAGTTTTTATACTTTTAATTCTTGCGATGGCTACCGTAGAATTATCAAATGAAAAGGTGATAAACACCAGCTATATTATATTCATTTCCAGTCTTCTACTCTTACCGACATTTCATTTTATGGTCTCAATTTTTAGGTTTAGAAAGCTTCGCAAAAAACAAAATTAAGGCACCGTTAAGAATGAGGTTTTGTCTCATCCAAAGTAAAAACACTTCCTCACCTCCTTCCATCAACAGTTTGTCAATAACTCCAAAACAGAATCGGCCAGAATAGCCAAAAGCTTCAAGAATACTTTTATCTTTGCCGCCCATAGCAAAAAGATATTATGAGCGATACTTCCACTGCAGCAACAGGACTAGAAACCGCAAAAGAACTAGGGATTCTTCCTGAAGAATTTGGCAAAATCAAAGAAATATTAGGTCGTGAGCCCAACTTTAATGAGTTGAGTATTTACTCCGTAATGTGGAGTGAGCACTGTTCTTATAAAAATTCTATTGTTTGGCTAAAAACCCTTCCAAAGGATGGTCCGCATATGCTGGTGAAAGCTGGAGAAGAAAATGCTGGACTTGTAGATATTGGTGATGGATTAGCTTGTGCTTTTAAAATTGAATCTCACAATCACCCTTCTGCATTAGAGCCTTACCAAGGAGCAGCAACGGGTGTTGGTGGAATCAATAGAGATATTTTTAC
>CAKZNE010000319.1 GCA_937129395.1 uncultured Cryomorphaceae bacterium
GCCGCGAACAGTTTTTTCGTTGTTTAAAATCCAATGACTTGCCTGACTTTGATTACTTACGGATCTTTCGTTTTTATCCAGTACTAGGCCATTGAAAACCGTTGAGGGCCAAAACCACCAAACGAAGAAACTCCAAAGAGGAGTGAGAATAATAATAATAAATAGGATCTTGAAGACGAGCTTCTTCACTTTAGATAGAGTTTTGTGTGTAGGGCTAAAATAAGGCGCTAAATCAGTGATTTGCTGAAGTAATTTATTTTCTGTTAAGATTGATTTGTTAAAATCTTATGTGAATATTTAAAGGGAGAATTGGAAGATTAACAATGCATTATAATTGTTCTTGGCGTTTTTAGATTTCATTAACTTCACAATTAGATCGATAAGGGGCATTTTTTATTAATTTAGCCGTCCAGAAAACAAAAATGGCCAACAATCCAGAAAAATATACTCGAAGAAGATTAAGATCTTCTTATGCCTCTGTTGTAATTAGCATCTCTTTGGTGCTTTTTGTGTTGGGTTTATTTGGTTTGTTATTATTGAATGCGGAAAGTATTTCAAGAGAGGTAAAAGAAAATTACGCCATTAACCTTTGGTTGAATGATGATGCTTCCGAAATGGAGGTAAAACAATTTCAGAAAAGTTTGGACCTCTCTGAATTTGTAAAAGCAAGTGAATACATATCTAAGGAAGAAGCTGCGGAAGAATTTAAATCTGATTTGGATGAAGACTTTATCGCCTTTTTGGGTAATAACCCATTATTGAATTCAATAGAGCTAAAACTGAGGGCAGATTATGTTGTCCCAGAAAAACTTAAAGAACTAGAAGAAGAATTTACCAATAACAAATTGGTGCAAGAAGTTGTTTACGATCCACCACTCATCCAGTTGATGAATGACAATATCGAAAGAATTGGACTATTTTTAATTGTTGGGTGCATATTGCTGAGCTTAATTGCCATTGGATTGATAAATAGCTCTATTCGACTATCCATTTATTCCAAAAGGTTTTTAATTAAAACAATGCAGTTGGTAGGAGCAAACAAAGCATTTATTCAAAGACCCTTTATATGGAAAAGCTTCCAGCATGGATTATTTGGCGGAATTGTTTCTTGCTCCCTTATATTTGGCCTTTTGTATTATGCAGTTAATAATTATCCTCAAATTGCACTGATCGATGATAGCAAGCTTATCGCTATTTTGTTTGCAGGGATAATTTTAATGGGAATATTTGTTTCCATGAGCTGTACTTTTTTTGCACTTAAAAAGTATCTGAAATTAAAAACAGATCAACTATATTTTTGACGATTATGGAAAAGCAGAATTTTGTTTTTGGAAAGAAAAACTACCTATTAATGGTAGCTGGGGTGGTGTTAATGACCATTGGTTATATGCTTATGATGGGCGGGGGTAGTGAAGATCCAAACGTTTTTAATCCTGACATTTTTTCAAAGCAAAGGCTTGTTTTCGCACCAATTTTTATCTTAGCCGGCCTTTTAGTAGAAGTATTTGCTATAATGTCAAATCCTGGAAATGAATAAAATTGAAGCTATTATCCTTGGAATCATTCAAGGTCTTACTGAATTTTTACCCGTAAGCAGTAGTGGTCACCTAGAGTTAGCAAAAACCTTGTTGGGCGGCGACAGTGTCCCAGAAGAAGGGATGATGTTTACCGTGGTTGTGCATTTCGCTACGGCACTAGCTACAATGGTAATTTACCGACACGAGGTTATTCATATTATCAAAGGCCTTTTCAAGTTTAAATCCAACGAAGAGTTTAAATTCAGTACACGAATTGTTATTTCAATGATTCCTGCTGTAATTGTTGGTTTATTGTTCGAAACTGAAATTGAAAACCTTTTTACAGGGAACATACTATTAGTAGGAGCCATGTTATTGGTAACTGGTTTTCTTTTGTTTTTTGCTAATAATGCCAAGCCTGGGAAAAGACATGTTTCTCATAAGGACGCCATACTGATTGGTCTTGCTCAAGCAATTGCCATATTACCAGGTATAAGTAGATCTGGTGCCACCATTTCCACATCTGTTCTTTTAAAGGTTGATCGAGAAAGGGCTGCTCGTTTTTCATTTTTGATGGTAGTGCCCCTTATTTTCGGTAAGATTCTTAAGGACGTTATGAGTGGGGACCTTAGTACAGAAACTGCAGATTCCACAAATCTAATACTTGCTTTTGGAGCAGCATTTATTACCGGTCTTTGGGCTTGTAATTGGATGATTGATATCGTTAAGAAATTCAACCTTAACTTTTTTGCTCTTTACTGCTTTGCTATAGGAATTTTTGCAATAGTGTCAGTCATTTGATCAACAAATACAATTCTGAGTATTTTTTGGAAGGTCAGGTTTTGCTTATTGACAAGCCTCTTACTTGGACTTCCTTTGATGCTGTAAACAAGCTTCGATATAATATCCGTAAGGAATTTAATATCCGAAAAATTAAGGTGGGTCACGCCGGAACTTTAGACCCCTTGGCTACTGGTTTATTAATTATCTGTACCGGTAGGTTTACCAAAAAAATTAATGAATTTATGGGTTTGCCAAAAGAATATACTGGCAAAATACAGTTGGGCTCTACCACACCTAGTTATGATCTTGAAACTGAAATTGACCAAGAATTTCCAGTAGATCATATTAATCAAAACTCAATAAATCAGATTAAAGATCAATTTCTAGGTTCAATTGACCAGGTTCCTCCCTTATTTTCTGCCATTAAAAAAGATGGTGAAAAAGCATATGAAGTGGCAAGAAGAGGAGAAACCATAGAAATGAAAAGTCGGGCCATTGAAATTATGGAATTGGATTTGACTTTAATTGAAAATCAACAAATTGAATTTAGGGTGGTTTGCAGTAAGGGCACCTATATTAGAAGTTTAGCCCACGATATTGGAAAAACACTGCAATCCGGTGGGCATCTTATTGAATTAAGAAGGACAAAAATTGGAGATTTTAATGTAGATAATTCCATTAGCCCTGAAGATTTTGTGAAGGATATATCTTCAACTTAAAAGCCCTCGTCCTTATCCATTTTTTTACTGTTGTTAAAATACCCCTTTCCCAAATTGTTCTTTAGAATTTCTTAAATATTCCAAAATATTCTATTTTAAAATCAGAAATTGTAGCCTCCATATAAAGATCTGCGATGAACATTGAAAATTTTAGAGATTACTGCCTGTCCAAAGCCCATGTTACGGAAAGTTTTCCTTTTGATGAGAATACTCTGGTTTTTAAAGTTTGCAACAAAATGTTTGCTTTAACGGGACTCAACTCGGAGGACTTTCGGGTAAATTTAAAATGCGAACCCGAGGAAGCCATTCGTTTAAGGGAAATTTACGATACGGTTATTCCAGGATATCACATGAGTAAAACACATTGGAATACCATTATTATTGATGGAAGTGTAGAAGATCAAAAAATTGTGGAATGGATAGATCACTCCTATAATGAAGTAATCAAAACCCTCCCTAAAAAAATACGGGAAAACCTTTAAGAATTATCGACTTCTGTTAGTCCTCGGTTTTCCCAGTTTCACTAAAAAAGAATTTACTAGGGATAAAATCAGACTAAAGAGCATTGCCCAGAAAAAGCTTTTAACTTCAAATCCATTTACCATGTGGTCTGCTGCCATTATTACAAGGGCATTTATCACAAAAAGAAACAATCCGAAACTAAAGATTGTAGCTGGAAGGGTAAGGATAATTAATAAGGGTTTAAGGGTAACATTAAAAATACTTAAAGCCAAAGCCACCCAAATTGCGGAGGTAATATTGTGGAGAATTACCGCATCTCCTAATAGCCAAGCCGTAATAAATATGGCCAGCGTGTTAATTATTATTTTAATGAATATGTTCATCCTCAAAATATTTGCAATATTGCAGCTCTAAAAGTTCAAGCACAATGAAATACAAATCTATACTGTTTCCTGCAATTACAGCAAGTTTGCTGTTATTTTCCTGCAATAATGATTCAAGTACCAGTACAACTGAAACCACTGAAAAAGAAGAAATGACCCCTAAATACGTGAATGACCCTCACTCCTATGCCGAGCCAAATGAGGCAATTGTAAAGCATTTGAATTGGACCGCAATGGTGGATTTTGAAAACAAGCAAATTCTAGGAACCGCAAATTGGGATATAGAAACCTCCAAAAAAGCCACTAAAATTGTTTTCGATGTTTATGGATTAACCGTTAACTCTGTTAATGTAGATGGAAAAGAAGCTGCCTTCACAATAGGTGAATTTGATGAAGAATTAGGCTCTCCTCTAAGCATTACCATAGAGGCAGGAGCCAAAATGGTGAGTATTGATTATAAAACCGGAGACCAAGCAAAAGCTTTACAATGGTTAGATCCTAGCCAAACAGCGGGTAAAGAAATTCCATTCTTATTTACTCAATCTCAAGCGATTTTAGCTCGGACTTGGATTCCTTGTCAGGATGGCCCAGGCGTACGTTACACTTACAATGCTGAAGTAACTGTTCCAAAAGGAATGTTGGCCTTAATGAGCGCAGATAATCCTCAAAAGAAAAACGAAACTGGGGTTTATAGTTTTAAAATGGAGCAGCCAATCCCTTCCTATTTAATGGCCCTTTCTGCGGGAGATATCATTTTTAAGGCTATCTCAGAAAGAACTGGAGTTTATGCTGAGCCTAGTGTTTTGGCCAAAGCAGTTTACGAATTTGAAGACCTAGAAAATATGGTTCAAGCGGCCGAAGGTTTATATGGAAAATACGCTTGGGACAGATATGATATTATTGTTTTGCCACCCTCTTTCCCTTTCGGTGGAATGGAAAACCCAAGGTTAACTTTTGCTACCCCTACTATTTTAGCGGGAGATCATTCCTTGGTTAGCCTTGTTGCTCATGAGCTTGCTCATAGTTGGAGTGGTAATTTAGTAACCAACTCGACTTGGGATGACTTTTGGCTAAACGAAGGTTTCACTGTTTATTTTGAGCACCGAATTATGGAAGCTTTATACGGAAGAGACTATTCTGAAATGTTAGCGAGCCTTTCTAAAGATGGTTTAATGCACGAAGCACATAGTATGTTGCAACATGTTCCCAACGATACCAAATTAAAACTAGACCTTACCGGAAGAAACCCAGATGATGGACTTACTTCTATCCCTTATGACAAAGGCTATTTCTTTTTAAGAAATATTGAAGAAGAAGTAGGAAGAGAAAAATTTGATGTCTTTTTGAAAAATTATTTCGAAAACTTCAAATTCCAAGTTATGGATACGGAAAGATTTTTGGAATATTTAAAAACTAACTTATTGGTAGATGGACAAGCAGATAGTTTGAAAATTGATACCTGGGTATACGAAAAGGGAATTCCAGCGAATATTCCAGAAGTTAAGTCTGATCGTTTTGCCCTGGTGGACACAGAATTGGAAGGGTTTTTAAACAGCGGAGATTTACCGGCAACAGAAACAACAGACAAGTGGACCACTCACGAATGGTTGCATTTTATCAACCACCTTCCAGAGGCTATTGACCTTTCTAAATTAGCTCAATTGGATGCTGCCTACGGCTTTACAGCAAGTGGAAACAGTGAAATATCTGCTGCATGGTTTCAACCAACTATTCGCAATAGTTATGAGCCTGTTTATGCTAAAGTTGAAGATTTCCTAATTAATGTTGGGAGAAGAAAATTTTTAACACCTACTTATAAAGCACTTATTGAAAGTGGAAAAAAAGAAATGGCCCAAAGCATTTACGAAAAAGCCAGACCTAATTACCATGCCGTAGCACGGGACACCATGGATGAATTATTAAAAAGCTAATCCAATAAAATAGTAAGCCCTCACCATTTTGGTGGGGGTTTTGTTTTTAAAACTGATATGAAAATAAAAAGCGTTGAAGTCTTTTGTGGCTCTAGTTCTGGTTCTAATCCCGTATATTCTAATGCCGCATACGAGCTTGGGAAATATCTCGGAGAAAATGAAATTGAACTGGTTTATGGCGGGGCAAAAATTGGAATAATGGGAGCAATCGCACAAGGCACATTGGATAGTGGCGGTCGAGTTGTTGGTGTTTTACCAGAATTTTTGAAAACAAAAGAAATTGCCCACCCCCAACTATCCGAAATTATAGCTACCAACAGTATGCATGAAAGAAAAATGATTATGCATGAATTAACGGATGCAGTAATTACCCTTCCGGGTGGTTTTGGAACATTGGACGAACTTTTTGAAATGCTTACTTGGAGTCAGCTAGGCTTGCATAAAAAGCCCATTGGCCTTTATAATGTAAATTCCTATTTTGATTCCCTCCTTGCTTTTATCTCTAAAATGAATGAAGAAGGCTTTTTAAATAGTGCTAATAAAGATTTGATATTAAATCACGACAATATTGGGGATTTGATTTCTGCCCTGGAAAGTTTTGAAGCGCCTCCCGTTCCTAAATGGATAAAATCGAGCGAGCAAACCTAAATTATTCGAAAAAATAAACTCGTTTTACCCTTCTTGAAATCCCAGTAAGAACTTCATATGGAATGGTATCCATCCTTTCGGCCAAATCATAAACGGACACATTTGGACCCATAACTTCCACTCTATCCCCTTCCTTAATTTCAGAATTTGTAATGTCCACCATGGTCATATCCATGCAAACCCTACCCAGTACAGGATAAAAATTCGAGCCTATCCAAACCCTGCCATTACCGTTACTCAAAGACCTTCTAAAACCATCTGCATAGCCTAAACTAATTATCGCAATTTTCCTTTTACATGGGGCAATGTAGGACAAGCCATAGCCTACAGGTTCTCCTTTGTTCACGGTTTTTACCTGACTTACACTCGCATACAGTTCCGAAATTGGAGTTAAGCCTTTTCTTTCCTTGGCAAAGGGGCTAATTCCATAAAGGCCAATTCCCAATCTTACCATTGAAAATTGAGCATTTGGGAAATTGCTAATTCCCGATGAATTGAGAATATGGCGGTCAATAGAATAGTTGAATAGGGAAATTAATTGATCGGACATGGATTTGAACTTCGCTATTTGTCCATTTGTAAATTCTTGAAAGGAATCATCATCCGAGGCTGCTAAATGCGAAAAAATACTGGCAATTTTAAGTGTGGGTTTCAAAGACAGTTTTTCCATTAGTGTCGGAATTTCATCCTCTTGAAATCCCAATCTTTTCATACCCGTATCCAATTTTAAATGAATGGGATAATTAATTTCTTCGCGACTTTCCAAAATCTTACAAAAACCCTCAAGCATTTGAAAGCTAAAGATCTCAGGTTCCAAGTTGTATTCAATAATATCCGTAAAAGAGCTAGGCTCCACATTAAGGACCATTATTGGCAAACTAATTCCAGCTTTCCTCAGCTCCACTCCTTCATCCGTATAGGCAACGGACAAATAGTCTACTTTATGAAATTCCAAAAGGCTGGCAATTTCAAAACTTCCCGTTCCGTATGAAAAAGCCTTTACCATGGCCATTATTTTTACGCCAGAATCGAGTTTCGCTCTAAAGAAGTTGAGATTATCTACGGCTCTAGATAGGTGAATTTCCAGAACCGTTTCATGGGATTTAGTTTCTAGGATTTGGCTAATTTTTTCAAATTGAAATTCACGAGCCCCTTTTATCAAAACTGCTTTGTTTTGCCAGTTTAGAGAAGTAATATTTTGAATAAACTCATCGGTGGATTTAAAGCCTTTGCCAATCCTTTGAATTTCATTTTGAACTTGAAGATGTTCTTTCCCAATTCCAATCCATTCCTCCACACCATGTCTTTTTAGCAATTCATCCACTTGGGAATAAAGCTCTTGAGGATTTAGTGACGATTGTAAAATATCACTCAAAATCAAAACCTTGGATCTACTTTTTGCTTGTTGATCCAAAAAATCTAATGCAACCTCCAGTGATTCTACATCTGAATTGTAGGAATCATTAATTAAAATTGAATTTTGATTTGCTCCTTTTAATTCCAAACGCATGGCTACTGTTTGCAACAGATAAAACCTTTCTTGGATCCATGAATTGGCATAGCCCAACACCAAACAACAGAGCCAGCAATGAATAGCGTTTTCGATGGAAGCGGCATCGGAAAAGGGAATACAAATGTTTATTTCCTCGCCTTTGTACTTTGCTGAAATATAAGTTTGCCCCTTGCTTATTGATTTATTGAAAACATAAAAATAGGCCTCGGAATCACTATAGGACCACGAAAATAGAACCTCACTCTTTAGGCCAGATTTAAGGATTGCATCTTTTATTAAAAAATAATCTTCACAATAAATTAGGCACTTACTATCTTTAAATAGTCTTAGTTTCTCTAGAGTTTTTTGTTCTCTATTCTCAAAGAATTTATCGTGAGCAGAACCGATATTTGTAAAAATTCCAATTTCAGGATGGAGAATTCTCTCCAATTTGGCCATCTCACCGGGTTCGCTAATCCCAGCTTCAAAAATCCCTAAATCATTTTCCTTTTCACTTCGCCAAACGGAAAAAGGCACACCCACCTGTGAATTATAGCTTTTAGGACTTTTTACAATATTTAAGGAACTATTTAATATTTGATACAACCATTCCTTTACAATGGTTTTTCCATTACTCCCCGTTACGGAAATTACTTTTCCCAAATATTCATTTCGAATAAAGGAAGCCAATTGTTGAAGTGCTTCCTTACAATCTTTAACAATTAGGAAATTAGCATCAGGGTAGAGAGTCTCGGATGGTTTTGAAACCACAAAATTACGTAGCCCTTTTTCATACAATTCGCCTATATAATCCTCTCCACAATGGTTTTCCCCATCAAGGGCAAAAAACAGAACCTGGTATTGAAAATTATACTTTCTGGAATCTAAAAGAAGTTCGTTGATTATAATTTCTGGATCCACCAAAGAATTTTGGCTGCCCACAATTTCTGCAATATTTTGAAGCTTAAGGCTTGCCATTTTTCCTGTAAACATCATTAAATGCAGACCTACTTAGAGGTTCATATTCCTCTTTCTCGCCCAACATTACCAATTTATCGTTTCGGGATTTTCGATGAGAATAATTTGCCAAGTTTCCTGTTTTCATACAAATTGCGTGAACCTTAGTAACATATTCTGCAGTCGCCATTAGATTAGGCATGGGGCCAAAAGGTTTTCCTGTAAAATCCATATCCAAACCAGCAACAATCACACGGCTTCCTCTATTGGCCAATTCATTACAAACCTCTACAATACCATCATCAAAAAACTGAGCTTCATCAATTCCAATCACGTCTACATCATCTGCCAATAAAAGCAAGTTCGAACTGCTTTCTACAGGAGTACAACGGATGGAATTCATATCATGACTAACAACATCCTCCTCTGCATAACGAGTATCTACCATGGGTTTAAAAATCTCCACCGATTGTTTCGCAAATTGGGCACGTTTCATCCTGCGAATTAGTTCTTCGGTTTTCCCGCTAAACATAGATCCACACACAACTTCGATCCACCCTAAAGGATGGGATTGATTTACTGGGTTTTCAAGAAACATTTTGTACTTTCCAAGCTTCTATTAAAAAAATAAAAAACGCTTGCTCATTGTCTATTCTTTTTCAAAAACAGAGGCGCAAGCAATCGTATAATCATGCAAATCTAAACAAAAGATACCCCACAATTTAATGGAGAAAAAACTTAAAAGCGAACTATTGGAATTATGTCATTCCATCATCAACGATGAAAGAGAAGAAGATTTGGTGACAACCCTTACCCAGACCCAAATGTTATATGAGAAATTGGTGGTTTTAAACTATTTACAAGAACAAAGAGAAACGGAAGATGAAAATGATCCAGAGAAGGAAGTAGATGCAGCTCCTAGTCTAAAAGAAGTATCTCATTTAAGCATTGAAAAATCTCCCCAGGCTGAAAATCCAGTTGAAGAAAAAATTGAACCTAGTGCTGAAGCCCCTGCCGCAAAAAAAATCGAAAAACCAATCCAGCCAATTTCCATTTCTCCAGAAATAAATGAAACTCCATCTGTTCCTGCTGCTGGTAAAAACAGATCTATAAACGAACAAATGGCAACAGGCCTTTTAAAAATTGGCTTGAATGACAGAATTGCTTTTGTAAAACATCTATTCAACGGAGAGCAGCAAGATTACAACAGAGTTTTATCCAACCTCAACACAATGTCCACCTTCGAGGAGGCTGATTCTTTTATTAATCAGATGATTAAACCTGAATACCATTGGGAAAGAAAGCAGGAATATATTGATCGATTAATGGAAATAATCCGTCTGAAATTCGGTGAAGAATCTTAAAACAGAAATATCCACTTGTTACCATTTATTTTTGATATTTTTGCCAGCTTTTGTAAATATTATTAACACTTAATCAAAGCCCGTAAGCTATGAAGAAGATGAAACTATCTCACTTCGGCTATGAACTTCCAAAGGAATTAATCGCCGAAAGACCAATGACCCACAGAGACGAAAGTCGCTTAATGATCCTAAACCGTAAGGAAGGAACTATTGAGCATAAAATGTTTAAGGATATCGTAGACATTTTTGATGAAGGGGATTCATTAGTATTAAACAACACCAAAGTTTTTCCTGCCAGAATGTATGGCAACAAGGAAAAAACAGGCGCTCGTATTGAGGTTTTCTTATTGAGAGAATTAAATGCCGAAAGTAGACTTTGGGATGTATTGGTAGATCCAGCACGTAAAATTAGAATTGGTAATAAATTATACTTTGGTGAAGACGATAGTCTTGTTGCAGAAGTAATCGATAATACTACTTCTAGAGGAAGAACATTGCGTTTCCTTTATGATGGAAGCTACGAGGAATTCAGATCCAAACTTGAAGAATTGGGGCAAACACCTCTTCCAAAATACATTCAGCGTGAACCAGACGAGCAGGATGAGGATCGTTTTCAATCGATTTTCGCTAAGCACGAAGGCGCCGTTGTAGCTCCAGTTGCTAGTTTGCACTTTAGCAAACAATTGATGAAAAGATTGGAGATTAAAGGTGTGAACTTTCCAGAATTAACACTTCATGTAGGTTTAGGAACTTTTAGACCTGTAGAAGTTGAAGATTTGAGCAAACACAAAATGGACAGCGAGCAATACTGGATTTACGATGAAACTTGCGAAGCCGTAAATAAAGGTTTGAAAACGAAAAAGAAAATTTGTGCTGTTGGAACAACTGTTTTAAGAGGATTGGAAAGTTCCGTTTCCACAGCCGGTCTTCTAAAACCTTATGAAGGATGGACCAACAAGTTTATTTTCCCTCCTTATGAGTTTACAGTTCCTAACTGTATGATTACAAATTTTCACCCACCACAATCTACATTAATGATGATGACCGCAGCTTTTGCTGGGTATGATTTGATGATGGAAGCCTACAAAGTGGCGATAAAAGAAAAATATAGATTCTTGAGTTATGGCGATGCCATGTTAATTCTTTAATCACAAAATATATTTAAAAAGTAGAAGCCTCGAATTTTTCGAGGCTTTTCTTTTGTTTAGGATAGCCTAAGAAAGTTAAATTTGCAGCCTATATAGGATATGGAAATTAAAAAGGACATAAGAGCATTTACCAAGGATCAAATTAAAGAGCACTTTGTGGCTATTGGCGACAAAGCCTTTAGAGGTCAGCAGGTACACGAATGGCTTTGGAAAAAGGGGGTTGTAGATTTCGACGATATGACGAATCTATCGCTGGAAATAAGAAATCACCTAAAAGCCAACTTCGCCATAAATCATGTGCGTGTTGATGAAATGCAAAAAAGCTCGGATGGCACCATAAAAAATGCGGTTCAACTTCATGACGGTAAAATTGTAGAATCCGTTTTAATCCCTACCGAGAAAAGAATTACAGCCTGTGTTTCTTCCCAGGTTGGCTGTAGCTTGGATTGTCATTTTTGCGCTACAGCTCAGCTAAAAAGAATGCGGAATTTGAACCCTGATGAAATTTACGACCAGGTGGTGGCCATAAAAAATGAAGCTGAAGAGTATTATCAAAGGCCACTAACCAATATTGTTTTTATGGGAATGGGCGAACCTCTTATGAATTATAAAAACGTATTGGAAGCAATAGACAAAATCACTAGTGATGAAGGCTTGGGCATGTCGCCCAAACGAATTACTGTTTCCACGGTAGGTTTAGCCAAAATGATTAAAAAAATGGCCGATGATGAGGTGAAATTCAATCTTGCTGTGTCCTTACATTCTGCTCGAGATTCTGTTCGGGACAGTATTATGCCTATAAATTTAAAAAACCCATTGAATCAATTATTGGAATCCCTTGAATATTGGTACATAAAAACAAAAAAAAGGGTAACCTACGAATATGTAGTATGGAAAGACATTAATGATAAAAAAGAAGACATAGACGCTTTGGTGAAATTTTGCAAAAGGGTTCCTTCCAAGGTTAATCTTATTGAATACAATCCCATCGACGATGGTCAATTTCAGCAGGCCGACCCAGTAGTTCTTCAAAACTATATAAAGGCCCTTACGGCAAATGGCATTGTTGCCAAAGTGAGAATAAGCAGAGGAAAAGATATAGATGCTGCTTGTGGACAATTGGCAAATAAAAACGAATTGAGCATCAGTTAAAGTTCGGCTTTTTAGAAGCAAAAAGGCTCTCAAAAATAAGTTCTTTGAATGGCTTTTTATCTAATCTAAGCTTCTTACCTTTGGCTTCTCTACTATGGGTCAAATTGACGAAATAAAAATTCCGGTAAAAGATGAAATGCAGGCCTTTGAGCCAAAGTTTCGTCAGTTTATGGCCAGTAATGTCGCCCTTCTCGATAGGATTACTTATTATATAATAAAGCGTAAAGGCAAGCAACTAAGACCCATGTTGGTTTTTCTTTGTGCCAAAATTCACGGGGATATAAGCGAGAGCACACACCGAGGGGCAGCTTTAGTAGAATTGATGCATACCGCAACACTGGTTCATGATGATGTAGTAGATGAATCCGATAAAAGGCGAGGTTTTTTTAGCATCAATGCTTTATGGAAAAACAAAATTGCCGTTTTAGTTGGTGATTACCTTCTTTCAAAAGTCCTTTTAGTTTCTGTGGAATATGAAGAATTTGACTTACTTAAAATAGTAAGCTCCTCTGTTAAAGACATGAGCGAAGGCGAACTTCTTCAG
Organism: uncultured Cryomorphaceae bacterium; assembly: GCA_937129395.1. Taxonomy (GTDB): domain Bacteria; phylum Bacteroidota; class Bacteroidia; order Flavobacteriales; family Schleiferiaceae; genus CAKZNE01. The sequence goes on from CAKZNE010000319.1 coordinate 13,101, forward strand.
ATCGAAAAAGCTCGGAGATTGGATATTGATGAAAAAATCTATTTCGACATTATCCGTAAAAAAACAGCTTCCCTTATTTCTTCTTGTTGTGGTGTTGGTGCATCTTCAGTAAATGCCTCACAGGAAACCATTGACGTCATGCGAAAGTTTGGCGAGTTACTAGGAATTGCATTTCAAATAAAAGACGATCTTTTTGATTATCAATTGGCCAACAATAGCGGAAAGCCAAGTGGTATTGATATTAAGGAACAAAAAATGACCCTCCCCTTGATCTATGCCTTAAACAATTCCTCACGATCGGATAAAAAATTCATGATCAATGTGGTAAAGAGGCATAATAAAAACAGAAAAAAGGTTGAAGAGGTTATGAAAATGGTTCTTAGCTCTGGTGGTATTGAGTATTCTGAAAACAAAATGATGGAATATAAAAACGATGCTATTAGCCTTTTGAAGAAGTTTCCTGACTCCCAAGCGAAAGCTTCTCTTATAAAACTTGCAGATTATGTTATTTTGCGGGATAAATAGTAACTGAACAAACAATTAATTTTATGGAAGATTTTCAAACGTATTTAGATAATATTTGGAAAATTGTAATGGAACAAGGGCTTAATATTTTAATGGCCTTAGTAGTTCTCGTGATCGGTTTATCGGTGGTAAAGTTTATTACCAAAACCTTTAAAAAAATGCTCTCTAAAAAAGATGTTGACGAGTCCTTAAGACCATTTTTAACATCCGTGGTTGGTAGCCTATTAAAAGTGATGCTTTTCATTTCTGTTGCCGGAATGGTAGGAATTGAAATGACCTCTTTTATTGCCATTTTAGGAGCCGCAGGTTTAGCTGTTGGTCTGGCATTACAAGGGAGTTTATCCAATTTTGCAGGTGGGGTTTTAATTTTAATAATGAAGCCATTTAAAGTGGGAGATTTTATTGAAGCCAATGGTTATGCAGGGGTGGTAAGAGAAATTCAGGTTTTTTATACTTATATAACTACCGGTCAAAACCAAGAGATCATTATTCCAAATGGCTCCTTATCCAATAATGCAGTAAAAAACTTTTCTTTCCATGGAACGAGGAGAATAGACATGACATTCGGAATTGGTTATACTGACTCCATTGATGAGGCAAAAAAAATCTTAACGGATATTATTGGATCAGATGAAAGAGTATTAAAAGATCCTGCTTTCAGTATTTTTATTGAGGCTTTAGCAGATAGTTCTGTAAACTTCCACGTAAGGGCTTGGAGTAGCAATGCAGAATATTGGAATATTGTAAACGGCTTAAACGAAAAAGTTAAAAAAGCATTTGACGCTGCGAATATTGGCATTCCATTCCCACAAATGGATGTACACGTACACAACAGCTAAGAATACTAAATTTTTAAAGTATTGCAGCCATCTCATTATATTGGGGTGGCTGCTTTTTTTTAAGGCCATGACCATAAGATTTGTAAGTTTGTCTTTGGCCTAAAACACCAATTGAAATGATCAGCCAAGAAACCATTGACAAAATATTTGACACTTCCCGAATTGAGGAGGTAGTTGGCGATTTTGTAACGCTGAAAAAATCAGGTGGAAACTTTAAAGGGCTTAGTCCTTTTGGCAACGAAAAAACACCTTCGTTCTATGTTTCACCAGCCAAGCAAATTTTCAAAGATTTTAGTTCAGGAAAAGGGGGTAATGCGGTAAGCTTTTTAATGGAGCACGAGCAATACACCTATCCAGAAGCGCTGCGGTACCTTGCCAAAAAATACAATATTGAAATTGAGGAAACTGGCCAATCTGATGAGGACAAACAACTTCGATCCGAAAGGGAAAGTCTTTTTTTAATTAATGATTTTGCGAATACCTATTTCCAAAAACAATTATTAGAAACAGAAGAAGGAAAAAACATTGGACTTTCTTATTTTAAAGAAAGGGGCATGACTCCAGAAACAATAACTGAGTTCCAACTTGGCTATAGTCAACAGTCAAAATCTGCTTTTGCGGATGAGGCCTTAAAAAACTCATATAAGGCAGAATTTTTAGAAAAAACAGGGCTTTCAAAAATCGACGGAGACCGAAAATACGATCGGTTTTGGGGTCGGGTAATGTTTCCTATATTAAGTCATACTGGCCGGGTTCTTGGCTTTGGAGGTAGGATTTTAAAAAAGGATGCAAAGGCTGCTAAATATTTAAACAGCCCAGAAAGTGAAATCTACCATAAGAGCAAAACTCTATATGGCATTTTTCAAGCAAAATCTCATTTATCTAAACTGGATGAATGTTTTCTTGTAGAAGGATATACAGATGTAATTAGTCTCCATCAGGCAGGGATAAAAAACGTGGTTGCTTCCTCGGGCACATCCCTTACGGTGGATCAGATTAGCTTAATAAAAAGATATACTCAAAACATTACCATTCTTTACGATGGAGATGCGGCAGGGATTAAGGCCTCTTTAAGGGGAATTGATATGATTCTTGAAGAAGGGCTTAATGTTCAGGTTTTATTATTTCCCGATGGCGATGATCCCGATTCCTATTCCAAAAAAGTATCGAGCACAGAGCTAAAGGATTATTTAAAAGAGGAGCGACAAGATTTTTTGCGATTCAAATCTGGACTATTATTGACAGAAGCTGGAGATAATCCTCTGGAAAAATCCAAGGTTGCAAGAGAAATCGTTTTAAGTATTGCGATAATCCCCGATGCCCTCAAACGGAATGCTTATGTTTCTGAATGTGCTCGGGTTTTAAAAATGGACGAACGAGTTCTTTTTAGTGAGTTGGCTCAGATAATGAAAGCCAAAGCACAGGAAAGACAAAGAAGACCCAACCAAAATGAACAAGGCCCACCTCCAGGAATGGAAATGGTTCCTCAACAAAGAGTAGCAACCAATTTTTATTTACAAGAAGAATCCCTTTGTTGGTTGCTTCTCAATTTTGGCGAAAAAGTTTGTGAATTTCCAACGGAAACAGAGGATGGAATAGAAAAGATTGAGGAAACTGTAGGTGAACACATTATTACTGAGCTGGTAAATGATGATTTAAGTTTTGAAGATGAAGCCTTTCAAAATATTTTTAAACGTTATGTTGAGGTCTTTGAAAAGGAAGAAAGAATTTTAAAAGCAGAAGATTTTTTAAAATTAGAGGATCAGAAAATCATTGATTCTGTAGTTAATCTTATTAGCGACAAGTATGAACTTCACAACTGGCAAAGCAGAAGTATTACTCTTCCAGAAAAGGATGCATTTGTGGAAGTTTATACCCAAGAGGCGGTTTTAAGATTCAAGGAAAAGAAAACCACACAATTGATTTCAAAAATCCAAAGTCAACTTTCCGAAGGTAGTGAGGATCCAAATTCCCAATTAAAAGTTTTGGTGCAATTAAACCAACTTCGGGTAAAAATCAACAAAAAATTAAAGCGAATAGTTTAATTCCTTAGTCTGCAAATGATGGCATTTTTAAAAGGCTTAAGTGATCCAAACAAAAGATATTTTTTCCTTTTGGCAGCGGTTATTATATCCCTTCCCATTCAGATGAATTTTAATGCTCTTTGGATTTCCCTATTTTCTTTAAACGCCATTTTATCCTTTAGAAGAAAAGATTTTGAAACGGACAAAGGCCTACTTCTGCTTTATGGGTTCTACCTTTTGTTCTTTATTTCTTCAGCTTTAAGCTTGATTTATTCAGAGGATTTGGATAATGGATTAATCAAAATACAAACAAAACTCAGTTTTTTACTAATTCCTTTTGCCTTTGCTAGTAAGCTTAAAAACCTGGGAAAAAGTCAAATTCAGTGGCTGCTCCGTTCCTTGATACTCTCGGTTTTAGCATGTACTATTTTTTGCTATTTGGAGGGATTGTATCAAGCCATTGAGCAGCAAGATTTTATTCAACTCTACGATTCCTATCTTTCTGATCCCTTGATGCACAGGGCCTATTTCTCCCTTTTCCTTGGAATATCTATTTTACTTTGGTGGCAGGATCCCAAATTTTTGTCCAAGCTTAGAATTCCAGGAATCATTCTTTTTGCATTAACCATTCTATTACTTCAAGGGAGGATGAATATTCTAGCATTTCTTTTGGTAGTTGCAGGAATTTTTATTTTCAAAACCGCAAAATCCTTTTCTAAAAAGCAAAATATACTAGCGATTTCATCCGCAGCAGTTTTAATTCTTGCCTTTTCATTATTGCCAAAAAAATACAATCGTTTTAATCAACCATTAACCTTTGATTATGATTTATCCGCCCCAAGCACAACTGATTACACTGGTTTAACCATAAGGTTGGCGATTTGGGATATGGCTATTCCTTTAGTCGAAAACGACCGGGTTTTAGGATTGGGCATCGGTGATTATAAAGCGGAATTAGTGAAAAAATACAATGAGGAAGGATTTGTAGTAGGAATTAAAAACAAATACAATTGCCACAATCAGTTTATTGAATCCTACCTCTCTGCCGGGATTATTTCTCTTTTATCCCTTTTGGGTATTTTTATTCTCTATTTGTTTTACAGCTTTAAAACCAAAAACATTTTTCTTTCTGGGATGGTTCTCTACTTTTTCATTTCCATGATAACCGAATCCCTACTTGAAAGGCATTGGGGAATAAGCTTAATTTGTATTGTTATTCCTCTTTATTTGAAAGGGATCAAAACTGAGGATTAGCCCTTTAAAATTTCTGAATATTCACTTGAATTTCCAAGAATTTCCAAAGCCTTCAATACATCTGGATCCTTTTTTAAAGTACTCTGAATTCTTCCTTTTGAATAATAATATCTAGATACAATTTCATCCTTTAATAAATCTCTTATTTCGGTTTCATAGGTATCCAAATATTCCTCTTTCTCGGATTCTACTTTTTTTCTTAAAGCTTCAAGTTCGGGTTCAATGGCCTCAAAATATTTGTCTTTTTTGGCTGTTGCTTCCAAATTCGCAAGCCTCTTTTCAGTGCTTGTTTTATAAGAAAATTCTTTTGTAGACAGCCACTTTTTAAATTTTGAATACTCTTCATCGGAAAGGACAAAATCCTTTGCAGCGGCTATGGACTCGTTTTCAAATCTAAATTTTGTGGCATAATCAAAAATCAACATTTTTTGATATAAAGCAATTAAGGCTTCGCTAAGAACTTCCTTTTCCACTTCAATATCCGGATCAATACCACCACCATCAAAAACGGATCTTCCATTTCTGGTTTGGAACCTAGTTCGCAAAGAATCTGGAATTTTCTCTACACTACCATCTTTAGCTCTTTCAGCATAATTAATGGCCTGAATACATCTCCCACTTGGAGTATAGTATTTGGCAATGGTTACTTTAATTTGTGAACCATAAGAAAGCTCACGGGTTTGCTGTACTAATCCTTTGCCAAAAGATCTTTTCCCAATTACCACAGCTCTATCATAATCTTGCAAGGTACCACTCACAATTTCAGAGGCAGATGCAGAACCTCTGCTGATCAAAACTGCCAATGGCATTTCCGTATCCTCTGGCTTGTTTAGCGTTTTATAGGTTTTTTCCCATTCCGCCAGTTTCCCTTTTGTCTTTACAACTTCAAGGTTTTTATCAATAAATAAATTGGTAATATTTACCGCTTCATTCAGCAATCCACCGGGGTTTCCTCTTAGGTCAAACACCAAACCTTTTAATTCGTTGTTCTTTTTTAAATCCTTAAAGGCTGCTTTAACTTCTTTTGTAGCTTGGTTTGTGAAATTATCCAAAGTTATATAGCCAATTCCATTTTCCAACATTCCGTAATAGGGAACACTTTTCACCTGTACTTCCTCCCTTTCCAGTTTAATGGTTTGATCTTTTCCTTGCCTTTCAAAAACCAGTTTAACTTCCGTTCCTGCGGCTCCTTTTAAAATCTTACTTACGTCGGAGGTAGATTTTCCTACAACGGACTTTCCATCTACTTCCTTAATAATATCTCCGGCCATAAGACCCGCCTTATCTGCAGAAAAACCTTCGTAGGGATTGGTAACAATTAGCTTCCCATTTCTTTGTCTAATACTTGCCCCTATTCCTCCATAGTTTCCTGTGGTTTGGATTTTATAATCTTCTACTCTTTCTTCAGGGATATAGTTTGTATAAGGATCCAAGGAGGATAACATGGATACAATTGCTTCATCCATCAACTCCCCTGGTTCGGTTTCGTCTACATAATAAAGATTAACAGATCGGAATACATTCGTAAAAATATCCAGCTGTTTACTTATTTCAAAATAATCTGGGGTATAAGCTAAAGAAACTATTAGGGTAAGAACTGCAATAGCAGCAATACTGATTTTAGAAAAAATTCTTTTCATCATATTCATCACTTAGGTACGTTGGGGTAGCAAAACCGGGAAGAAGCCCGAAGTTAAAGAAAAACGATCAAATAATTTTAAGATTGCTCCCTTTGCAAAGAAATTAATTCTGTTAAAATTTTCCTCATTTGGGTTTCAATCTCTGAAAGCTTAAAACTTTTTCTTGCGATATAAATAAACATAAAAGCTGAAGGCAAAAGATCGGAATCAAAATCAGATTTCATTTTCCGATAGGATTCACGCATCAATCTTTTATATCTGTTTCTATCAACAGCAAGTTTAAAATTTCGCTTGGAAACAGAAAAGCCAGCCTGAGGTTTTTCCAAATTTTGAAAATCAGAATTATGAACTAGCAAAAGGGGAAATTTTTTAATTCCCTTACCATCCTGGAAAAGGTTTTCAATTTTCTTCCGGCTTTTAAGTTTTTCTTCTTTGCTAAATTTTTCAAGCATGATTACAAAAGAACAAAAAAAGCCATCCCGAAAAGGAATGGCTTTTAAGAATATACTTTTTATTTCAATTAGCTTTTTAAGCTTTGTTTTATATAATCCTCAATGGCCATAGTCATAGATGGTAGTTTAGGAGTAGGTGTTTTAATATCCACTCTTAATCCCGCCTCTTCAATTGCCTTATGAGTTGTACTACCAAAACCGGCTAATAGGGTTTCATTTTGCACAAAATCTGGGAAATTTTCCAAAAGAGATTTTATTCCAGATGGGCTAAAGAACACCAAAACATCATAAGAAACATTTGCCAAGTCAGAAAGATCACTTGATACTGTGTTGTATAATATCGCTCTACTGTAGTTAATTTTATTCTCCTTTAGGGAATTTGGAATAATTGGCTTTAAAATATCCGAAGAAGGCAAAAGGTATTTTTCATCCTTATGCTTTTTCATCAAAGGGATAAGGTCGGAAAACGGTCCATTGCCAAAATAGATTTTCCTTTTTCTATACACCACATATTTCTGCAAATAATAGGCAATTGCCTCAGATGTACAGAAATATTTCATTTCGTTAGGAACATTGAATCTGATTTCTTCACAAATTCTAAAAAAGTGATCCACAGCATTTCTACTCGTAAGAATTATCGCAGTATGAGCTGGAATATTTACTTTTTGTTTTCTTACTTCTGCAACTTCTACTCCCTCTATCTGGATAAATTGTCTAAAATCAATTTTAAGCTTATACTTTTTTTCTAGATCAAAATAAGGCGAGTTGTCGGCCGTAGGAGGTGGCTGAGAAACAAGTATTGTTTTTACTTTATTCAATTTATATGCCTTTAGTGGTTAGAGATTCTTCCTAGGTTACGGTGGAATATCAATCTAATGGTTTTTCAACCAGAATATTAATATTACCATAGGGCCTATTTCAAGCGCGCAAAGGTAAAAAATTTTGTAGTACTTGGCCGCGGGGATTGACCATAGCCTCAAAACACCAACAGACATGGCAAAGATATATCCTATAGCCAATATAATAGCTGCTAGAATATTTGAATTTTCCTTTAAAAAGGGAACAAAAACTAAAAAAACCAATAGGGGATAAACCCAGATACTTGCCCAAATCCTATATGCAAGGTTTGCGTTATGGGAAAGGCTTACTTCTTCATTTTTGCCAAAAAGCCAGGCCACAAAAAGTCCTATTAAATTCTTTACGAGGAAAAACAGGATGAGAATAAAAAGCATCCTAAAAAAATCACTCCACAAGGAAAAATCCGGATTGAAAATTAAATACAAACCCGTGCTATAAATCAAAAATGAGTTAATACTTAGTGCAATATCAAACAGATCTTTGCCTCCATAAGGATTAAATTCCTTTTCAAAATCTTGCAATCCGGCATTAAAGGGCAGATTAATAAAAACCGCAAACTTTTTCGAATGATACAATTTGGCAAACAAAAAAAGCAAGCCATTGATAAAAAACAGAACCAAGAGCCAATCTGTATGATGTAAGGGTTTGCCCATTAAAACAATTAAGGCCTCAAAATTAACGATTGAGGCCTTTTAAAAATATTGAAAACGAATTATTTGCTAATAATTAATTTTTGTGCTTTTGGGTTTTTGGTTCCTTTTGGAAGAACTAAATAATTCCCCTTGTTTAAATTGCTCAGGTTTAAGCTCCATTCGGAGGAATTTATTTTGGATTCGTTGGAAAAAGTTTGTTGTAATTTTCCATCCAAGCTGTAAATATCTATTTCATTTACCTTCTTGTCCAATTCGGTTAGCAAAACAAAATCGTTAGCCGGATTTGGTGCCATTTGGAATTTAGCTACACTATTTTCATCTAAGGAAATCCCATTTGCCTTAATTAATGGAAGGCTAGCACTAACAATAACATCACCTGCTAGGCTATTATCTGAATTGCTGAAATTTGAGGCAACATATACGGTGGTACCCTGACTTGCGGTTCCACTAAACCAAGTAAAATCATAATCTTTGGATTGCCCTGGCTTTGCTGTTGACGCGCTTGTATGGGTTAAAAAATTTCCAATTGTTTTAGATCCAGATCCAGCGGTAATATTCCCCACCATCCCAAATTGATCTTCAATACTGGATGAGAAACCAACTTTGGAACTTGTTGTACCTCCGTCATCCAAAGTTATCGTGAAATTATAAAGGGTGTTTTCCAAAAAGCCAGTGCTTGGAATGTCGCTGGTAATTTTTACTAATTGAGAACTTACGGCTGGTCCGCCACTATGGCAATAGGAAATACCACAAGTTTCTCCTGCACTCAGGGGAGAACCCGTTCTTCCTTGTGGGGCTCCGTTGCCATAGGTAAATGCATTAAATGATATTAACAAAGCCGCACCTGCTGCTCCAATACCTAGAATATTTTTTTTCTTCATTTTGAGATTTTTTGAAAGTGTTTCAAAAATAAACTTTTATTCTACATTACATTTGCGAAAACTATTTAGAAAGAAAACATGGCAAGTGACTTATTTCAATCTCCGGATTATTACAATATTGATGACTTATTGAGTGAGGAACATATTCTCGTAAGAAATGCTACAAGGGACTGGGTAAAAAAGGATGTAAGCCCTATTATTGAAGACTATGCTCAAAAGGCGGAATTCCCAAAACAAATGGTGGCTGGTTTAGCCGAAATCGGTGCATTTGGGCCTTATATCCCGCAAGAATATGGCGGAGCAGGATTGGATCAAATCTCTTATGGATTGATGATGCAAGAAATTGAAAGAGGCGACTCTGGTGTAAGATCTACTTGCAGCGTACAATCTTCCTTGGTGATGTACCCTATTTACGCCTATGGAAATGAAGAGCAAAGAAAAAAATACCTGCCTAAATTAGCAAGCGGTGAATTTCTAGGAAGTTTTGGCCTTACTGAACCTGATTTTGGAAGCAACCCAGGAGGAATGGTAACCAACTTTAAGGATATGGGAGATCATTACTTATTAAATGGTGCAAAACTTTGGATTTCCAATGCTCCTTTTTGTGATGTAGCCGTTGTTTGGGCAAAAAATGAAGAAGGAAGAATCCATGGGTTGATTGTGGAAAGAGGAATGGAAGGTTTTAGTACTCCTGAAACCCATGGGAAATGGAGTTTGAGAGCTAGCGCCACTGGCGAATTGGTATTTTCTAATGTTAAGATTCCAAAGGAGAATTTACTTCCTAATAAATCTGGTTTAGGTGCTCCCCTAGGATGTTTGGATAGCGCACGTTATGGAATCGCTTGGGGTGCATTAGGTGCCGCCATGGATTGTTATGATACTGCACTGAGATATTCTAAAGAAAGAGTGCAGTTTGGAAGACCCATTGGTGGATTTCAATTGCAGCAAAAGAAATTGGCCGAAATGATAACCGAAATCACAAAAGCTCAATTATTGGTTTTGCGACTAGGACAATTGAAAAATAAAGGGCTTGCTACAAGTGCTCAAATTTCCATGGCCAAAAGAAATAATGTGGATATTGCCCTTAAGATTGCCAGAGATGCTAGACAAATGTTAGGCGGAATGGGAATTACCGGTGAGTTTCCTATAATGAGGCATATGATGAATTTAGAGTCTGTGGTTACTTATGAAGGAACTCATGATATCCATTTATTAATTACTGGAATGGATGTTACAGGGATTAATGCCTTTACCTAATGGATGAAAATTTACTAAAAAAACACATAAAAGAGGTTCCCGATTTCCCGAAACCGGGAATCTCTTTTAAAGACATTACCCCACTTCTTTCCCAAGTAGAACTTTACCCAGGAATAATCGAATCTCTTGCTAAACCATGGATTGGAAAAGTGGATATGGTTGTGGGAATAGAATCTCGTGGCTTTTTATTTGGAATGGGATTGGCGCAATTTCTAAAAGTCCCATTTGTTCCGATTCGCAAAAAAGGAAAATTACCCAGAAAAACCATTAGCCAATCCTATGATTTGGAATATGGCTCAGCTACAATTGAAATTCACCATGAGGATATTAAGCCTGGCACAAGGGTATTAATTCACGATGATTTACTGGCAACGGGAGGAACCGCAATTGCAGCATCTTTACTTCTTAAAAAAGCGGAAGCCATTACCAGCGGCTTTAGTTTTATAGTAGATCTTGAATTTTTAAAAGCCACAGCAAAATTGCAGGAATATGCAAGCAGTCATAGCCTTGTTCAATATTAAAAGTTTCTGAAACTCCCTTATTGTCGTTATGGAAATAATGGGATAATCACAAAAAAGAGCAAACCTTTATGATACCCTAATGAAGGCTTTTTGTTTTCTATACCAAGAATTAAATTCCAATGGTAGGTAATTTTCTTGTTTTAAACCCTTTTACAATATTCTCCAAAAAAAAAAGGCTGCGAATGATTTGCAAAAAATGCAGTCACTCACAGCCCAAATGTCTTCAACTTCAGTTTAACGATCTAAATTAGAATACATTAACCTGCTCAATATAACCGGGTAAATCCAAATACCAATTGCTTGATGAAGAGCCCGAAGATTGTGCCCATGTTACAAAGAAATTATAGGTCTGAACAATGTCTTTTTTCTCACTTGGGTAACTAAAGGACTGAGCAAATGTTAAAGCCCAAGGAAGGTTGTTTTCATTCACATAATATCTTTCAGCTCCAGGATTTGAGTCATCCTCTGCATTGCCAAAGAAACTTGTATTTACAAGGTCTGTTGGCACCTGTCCAGAAAGGTGAACTTCCTTACCTCTATCTTGTCCTACATAAATAAAAGGGTACAAAGGAAGGCTTCCTAATGAGGCTATCGTTTGGCTGTTTACAAAGGTTATCACCACATCTCCAGTATCCTGAGCATATGTAATTTCTCCCGGAGTGGTATTTACTGTTTGGGTTCCTGTATTTGCGAATAATTTAAAAGCATTATCAAAAGCAATAATTACTGCCTTAGTTTGACCAGCTTCGGTTCCATTTGCATTAAAACTAAGGGTATTCATAAAATTTCGGGTTCCAGTAACCGATTGCACTGTATTCGAAGCAACATCCAATTGGAATCCAAAACCATTTCTTAGGGACCCTCCAATTGCTCTTACGGAGTAGCTATATTCAATATCCTTTACGTTGTTAGACGCATCAGTTATATAGCGGATTCTATAATCAACCACAAGATCATTAAAATCATAATCTCCTAAACCTGGCCATAAATCTTCGTATGCAATAGTTCCATATACATTTGAACCAGGGTAATAAATTTCACCAGCTCTGTCCGCATCATTCGGGAAAAGGTCATTTTCATCCGCAACACCATCATTGTCCGCATCTGAAACCTGAGGCGTTCCGTTTCCTTGAGCATTACATCCTGTGGTAGGTATAAAAACTGTACAGGCCAAAACCGCTGGGGAATTAATATTACCGGTGTTGGTTTCAATACCATCGGCATCACAATATTCTAAGTTTCCATTTAGGGATCCACCACCGTTTATGGTTGTATTCCCTGCTATTTTCACAATAGAAGTTGTTCCAGCACCCGTAATATTTGAATTCAAGGTTGCCCTTGCCGCGTCAATCATTGCCCCATTATTCATCCAAATAACATTACTATTTAAGGTCAATTTATCATCAATATCCACAAAACCATTGTTGTGTAAAATACTGTTTACGTCCAGATCATTTCCTATGGTAATGCTACAATTATTGGTAGTTGTACTTCCCCCATTCAAGGCCATCTTTCCTCCAATGGCAATCGTTCCGTTATTGGTTAGATTTTTATTTTGATTAAAATTGTTGTTTACGGAAATGGTACCATTATTCACTAAACTGCCTTGTCCATTAAGATTATAGGTTTTCAATAAATCCATTGTACCGTTATTTACAACCTGCCCGTTTGGAGAGAAATTGTTGTTTACGGTAAAATTAGCGTTGTAAATAGTAAGTGTTCCAGAACTTGAATTAATATTAAAATTATTTACTGTAAGGCTAGCTCCGTCTGTTAATTCCAAACTTGAGCCATTGTTAAGATTAATATTACTGGAAGTAGCATTCCCGCAAATACGAATGGTTACTCCTCCTTTATTCACATTAATATTTCCATTAAAAGTACCCGTAAAACAAAATACTGAACCTGGGTTATTTCCATTAATTGTAACATTGCTAGAGTGGTTATTATAACTCACATCACAACCTGTATTACAATCAGGACTAGGAGTATTTGTTTTTCCTTTATTAACCTTCTTTCCAAAACTATGAACAATTGACCCATTTGAAATATCCGCTACCTCAAATGTGCTCGAACCTGTGGGATCTTCCTTTACAACATATACCTTACTTAAAAAGGAAGCGCAGGTAAATTCCGTTTGTAATACATTGTTTGTGGTAAATCCGCTATAGATTAAATTACCCCCTACAGATGGCATTTTATCATAGATTTTTATTTTAAACTTATTGGTAAAACCTGGGTTGGTTACAGATAAATCCAACTGCACATTTTGTTGAGTTTCAAATTTAAAAGTGCTCGGAACCTGAAGTTCACTAAATGTTGAAACATCATTATTTGTAGTAGTACCCGCAGCAGGTTCGTCTTTTTTGCAAGAGGCCACCAAAATGGAGCAAGCTGCAAAAGCTAAAAGAAATTTTTTCATGATAATTGTGATAATAGATTAAATGGAATCTTCAAAAGTTCCCATTTTTAAGCTTCAAAAGTAATACACAAAATTTAGAATCCATATTAAGTTTAGTTATAGCGTAGATTTGGAGCTATATTTAGTTTAATTGTTCTTTTATTCTTATCAACGGTTTTTAAATTTTTCATTCAAGTTAAATAATAGGGTGGCATAAAAGTTCACGCTATTTTCAAAACCCCTAATACTTATTCTTTCATTTATTCCATGTAATCTTGGTAAATCTTCCTTTTCCAAAACTATTGGTGAAAACCTA
>CAKZNE010000320.1 GCA_937129395.1 uncultured Cryomorphaceae bacterium
GAGAGGAAGGATGAATACGTTGCAAGAATCAGCGGATTTTTTAAAAAAACCTCTGACAGAGAGGAAAGATTGGTACACCGTTTATTAACTGCCGCTTTAATTGAGGCGAGAAGTTGTGAAAGATTCAAGGTTTTATCTGAGAATATTGCCGATGAAGAATTAGCTCGGTTTTACGGCAATCTAATGAAAAGTGAAGCCATGCATTACACCATGTTTTTAGCCTTAGCCCGCCAATATGGTGAGGGCTATTCGGTTGATGAAAAATGGCTTGGCCTATTGGAATTTGAGGCTGAAGTAATGAAGGACTTTGGAACAAAGGAGTTTATTCATGGATAATTTTAATTAGTTTAAACATTTATTGAATGTCTAAAAGTTCGAATAGGGTTTGTATTATAGATGATGATCGAATTTATCGATTTACCATTGATCGCTATCTGAAAATGCATGAACTTTCCGATCAAATTATTGAATTTTCCGATGCTGAGGATGCTCTTAACTTTCTAGAATCAAATAGAAAAAACCGAACAATACTCCCAGATATTATCTTTCTGGATGTGAATATGCCTATAATTGATGGTTGGAAATTTATGCTGAAATACCAACAGTTTTCCAAAGAGCTTAGCAAGCCCATTCGAATTTATATGTTTAGTAGCTCCATTGATACTAGAGATAAAGATAGAGCCAATGATTTTCCTGAAATTTCCGATTTTATTGTAAAACCAATTTCCGAACAAAAACTTAAGGAATTGTTCAATTAACTAATATTTTACCCTTACCAATTACTATGAAAAATACTGCCCTTACAAAAGTTCATGAGACGCTAGGAGCCAAAATGGTCCCTTTTGCTGGATATAATATGCCAGTGCAATACGAAGGTTTAAATGCGGAACACAAAATTGTTAGAGAAGGTGTTGGTGTATTTGATGTAAGCCATATGGGCGAATTCTTTATTAAAGGTAAAGGAGCATTGGACTTATTACAAAAGATTACCACCAACGATGTTTCTAAATTAAGTGATGGTAAAATTCAATACAGCTGTTTTCCAAACGGAAAGGGTGGAATCGTAGATGACCTTTTAGTTTACAGGAGAGCAGAAGAAGATTATATGTTAGTAGTAAACGCTTCAAATATTGAAAAAGATTGGAATTGGATTTCATCTAATAATACAGATGGAGTTTCCATGACAGATAATAGTGATGAAATTTCACTTTTGGCTGTTCAAGGACCAAAAGCTGCTGAAGCACTACAAAGTTTAACGGATATTAACCTTTCTGAAATGACTTATTACACCTTTGAAACAGGTGTTTTTGCTGGAATTGATGATGTGATCGTTTCGGCAACAGGATATACCGGTGCTGGAGGTTTCGAAATTTATTTTAAAAATGAAAATGCCGATGAAATTTGGGCGAAAATTTTTGAAGCTGGAAAAGACTGGGGTATAAAACCAATTGGTTTAGGAGCAAGAGATACCTTAAGATTGGAAAAAGGATTTTGCCTTTATGGAAATGATATTGATGATACAACCTCGCCCCTAGAGGCAGGTTTGGGATGGATTACAAAATTCTCAAAAGATTTTATTGACAGCGATAAACTAGCCAAGCAAAAGGAAGAAGGAATAAAAAGAAGACTCGTAGGTTTCGAAATGCTAGAAAGAGGGATACCTAGACAAGGATATTCAATTCTTGATAAAAATGGAAACAAAATAGGAAATGTAACCAGTGGTACGCAATCACCTACATTAAGCAAGGCCATTGGACTCGGTTATGTAAATATTGAGAATAAAACACCGGGCAACGAAATTTTTATTGAAATAAGAAATAAAACAATTAGAGCAGAAGTGGTGAAAATTCCATTTGTAAAATAAACTAGCTTTTCATCTTTAAAATAAAAAGGCTCTCCAATTGGAGAGCCTTTTTTAATGGGTAAATACTATTTACTAATAATATCTTTTTCTTCTTACTTCGGCAATATACTTGCTCAAACGGATTACCTGTCTTGTATAACCGTATTCGTTGTCATACCATACATATAATACTATGTTTTTTCCTTCGGCATCAACTATCGTTGCAGGGCTGTCAAAAACAGATGGACAAGAATTTCCAACAATATCGCTAGATACTAATTCATTGCTCAAAGAGAAATTAATTTGTTCCACCAAATCACCGCTCAAAGCCGCTTCTCTCATAACTTCATTTAAAGCTTCTTTATCTGTAGCTTTATCAATAGTAAGGTTAAGAATTGCTAATGAACCATTCGGAACGGGTACACGTATAGCGTTTGAAGTAAGTTTTCCAGCAAGAACGGGTAATGCCTTGGCAACAGCTTTCCCAGCTCCAGTTTCCGTAATTACCATGTTTAATCCTGCAGCTCTACCTCTGCGGTACTTGCTGTGCATATTGTCAACCAAGTTTTGATCGTTGGTATAAGCATGAACAGTTTCAATATGCCCTCTTAGCACACCAAAATTATCTTCAATTACTTTAAGAACTGGAGTAATGGCGTTTGTTGTACAACTTGCAGCGGAAAAAATATCCACTTCTTTTGGAGAAAAATTTGTTTGGTTTACCCCATGTACAATATTTGGAACACCTTTACCTGGAGCTGTAAGTAAAACCTTGCTAGCACCTTTAGCTTTTAGGTGACGACCAAGCTCTACGTCATCTCTAAATGCTCCAGTATTATCAATAATTAAAGCGTCGTTTATACCATAAGCAGTATAATCTATATCTTCAGGTTTATTGGCTGCAATCATGCGAATGGTTCTTCCATTAACAATAAGTGCATTGTTTTCCACATCCGCTTCAACGGTTCCTGGAAACTCTCCATGAACAGAATCTTCTCTTAATAAGGAAGCTCTTTTTTCTAATGTAATAGCACTTTCTCCACGAGTAACAATCGCTCTAAGCCTTAATTGTTCCCCTTTTCCTTCTTGGCCCATTAATTCTCTGGCGACCAAACGACCAATTCTTCCAAATCCGTAAAGAACTACATCCTTTGGAGTGGTTCTTTCCATGTTTTCGTTTCCGATAAAGTCTTTCAACTTATCTTCTAAAAAACTCTTTTTATTGTCGTAATCACTGCCTTCCTTTAACCATTCACTGGTTAATTTTCCAATATCCATTCTGGAAGGAGCAACATCTAAAATTGCTAATTCTTCCAAAAGAGCTAATGTGTCTTCAATGGTAATATTCTGACCAACAAATTTCCGAGCATAGTCGTGAAGGTTTAAAATTTCACTTGCCCTTTGATCTATAAGTTGATTTCTGAAAAGAACAGTTTCAATGCCTTTATCAAGGTAAAGGTCACTGATTGTTTTAATAAACTGCGTTGCAGCTTTTTCTTTTGCGATTCTGATTGCAACAGAATCTTGATAATCCAATATTTCAGCCATAATAATGGTTTAAAAATGAGGTTTTTTGAGGCTGCAAATTTAGAAGTTTTATTAGAATGGGCAACCCAGACTTAAAATAATAAAAGCCCCGAAAAGAGGCTTTTATTAAAATGTAAAATTTTATTTGGGCTAAAAACCAAAGGCATAATATTTATACCTGCCATTTGGTAAATAACCTTCCAAAACAACAGGATCTTTGGAGCTTAGGTCCTCAACAGCTGCATTAATATCTTCAACTTCAGTTAATTTTCTTTTATTGATTTTGGTAATAATAAAGTTAGCAGGAACTCCCAATTCGGATAATATGCCTGATTGAACTTCTGTTACTTTTATACCATAAGTAATTCCAAGTCGCGCTTTTTCATTTTTAGATAGGG
Source organism: uncultured Cryomorphaceae bacterium (assembly GCA_937129395.1). Classification (GTDB taxonomy): domain Bacteria; phylum Bacteroidota; class Bacteroidia; order Flavobacteriales; family Schleiferiaceae; genus CAKZNE01. The sequence continues at coordinate 3,769 of CAKZNE010000320.1, forward strand.
ATTTGAAATTCCCTCCTAAAGAAGTTTTTATTTTCTTAATTGTTTTTTGTTTTTTACATTCTTCAAATGCTCAAGATAAAACAAATAATTTTTGGAAAGATGTACGTTTTGGAGGAGGTTTTGGATTAGCGCCTGCTGCTTTTGACTTTGCAGCGACTGCTTCAGGAGAACCAGACGAAATTCTTGACAATGATCAGGGATTGACTAGTATAGGACCAGGTTATTTCTTTCCATATAAATTGGCAGATTATAGAACCCGAGCAACACCAGCAACTATAGGCTTAACGCCAGTTGGCTACCTTTCTCCTGCTTATGATGGACTTTCTGCTCGAACTATTCAAGCCAATATAAAATTAGCAGACCTTAATAATGATGAGTATGGTGATGATCTTGAAACACTTATGAATCTTTCTCCTGAAAAAGCATATGAAGAACTAACTTCGTATCTTCCTGAATCTTTTAAATTGAAATGCTAATATGAGTAATTGCGATACTAAAATAAGAGAAAATATTTTACATACAATTGTAGATAATAAATTAACTAAGAATGGTAATTCAAAAATGTTTACTACAATTGATGGTTTTAATGATAGAGTACTTGTTCAAGCTAATTCAGCAAGACAAACATATTCAATTGCTAAAAGTCAAGTAGATAA
>CAKZNE010000321.1 GCA_937129395.1 uncultured Cryomorphaceae bacterium
CCTCAGGATGATGGAATTATTCCAGACGAACCTAAACACCACCATGCCAACCGAGTAGTTCCTTACCCCTATTTGCGAGAGGCTGATATCCTCTGGCAGACAAGACATTGGGAAAGAATTGATCTGCGTGAAAAAATTAATCACGGATTATACTATCCAGTAGTACCAATTCCAGATCGAAAGTCGTTATTTGACGTTCTTTTAGATGGTATTATGAGTGAGGGAACCATTATCGAGGTTTATGCGGACCATAGATTTGAAATTCCGTACACACCTGAGCAAGTTGCCTCTTATGCAGAACAAGTAGATACAACATTCGATATTGATGACCCGAATGTAATTATCCTTATTGATACAATTCGAATTAGACCAAAGGACGTTGTAGCCTACGAAATTAAATCGGATTGGTATTTTGATAAGCAAAGGGGGGAAATGAAAAATCGTATAATTGGACTTTCTCCTGTTGTGAAAAACCCTCAATCTGGAGAAATTTACAATTTGTTTTGGGTTTGGTTTCCAGATGCGCGCTATGCTCTTTCCACACACATTATGTTTAACAGCAATAATGATGTTCAACGATTAACATTCGATCAAGTATTCCATCTTAGATATTTTAATTCCACTATTTATAGGAATGACAATGTTTACGATAGAGCCATTAAGGATTACAAAAGAAACAATCCTATGGAACAACTTTTAGAAGGTCAAAGAATAAAAGAAAAGCTTCGTAATTACGAACATGATCTTTGGGAATATTAATATCATTTCCATTTTAAAATAATGAAACCCTTCCGATATTCGGGAGGGTTTTTTGTTTCTCCTTTATGGCAAAAAAGAAATACTTAATCATCGGTCAAGGAATTGCAGGCAGTGTTTTGGCACTCGAAATGTATCATAGAAAAATGGACTTTGTTGTAGTTGACCAGCCCAAATTATCCAGCTCTTCAAAAATAGCCGCCGGTGTGGTAAATCCAGTTGTACTAAAACGCTTAAAAATGGTACAAGGAGCTGAAAATTTCTTGGATCATTCGGAAAGCTTTTATAAACTGTGGCAGAACAATCTACAAAGCGAATTTTACCATCAAATTCCTATTTGTCATTTGTTTTGGGATCAAGAAAGTCAGAACAATTGGATGGAAAAATCGGCCAACCTGCCTTTTAGTAGATTTCTGGGAGTAGTAAATCCCAAAAGTCCAAGGTTTTTTAATCCAGAATATGGTTTTGGGAAAATGAAAGAAACATCGTGGATGGACACTTTTAAATTCTTAAATCAGGTTCGGCAATATTTAAAAAAAGAAGGGAGACTAGAGGAATTGGAGATTGAATGGAAAAACCTTAAAAACCTTAAGGAAAAACATCAAGCATCTGAAATCATAATTTGTAATGGTCACTTGTTAAAGGAGCAAGGAAGCTATTCCCAGCTATTTTCAGCAACTAGAGGCGAACTTTTAACGATTAGGAGTTCAGACATTCCTGAGGATGTTATATTTCATGCAGGCGTGTTTATTCTTCCAATAGGAAACAAACATTTTAAGGTAGGAGCAACCTATCATTGGGACAATCTAAGAGACGAACCTTCAGAAGATGGAAAGACCAAACTTATAAAGCAATTGGAAAAAATGTTCTCCGGCAACTATGAAATTGTTAAGCACGAAGCTGGGGTTCGTCCAAACACCCAAGATCGCAAACCACTATTAGGAAAAAAAGATGGGCATTATATTTTTAACGGACTTGGATCGAGGGGTGTTTTAATGGCTCCTTATTTGGCAAACATTCTAGTAGACAATTTGGAAAAGGGGCTTCCTATCCCAAAAGAATATGATATCAAACGCTTCTTTGATTAAAAGGGAAACCAAAAAAATACAATAGGATAGGAAATTTTCAGTTTTATTTCAATTACAAATCTGGCATGAGAACTCTTTTTCTTATCGTAATACTATTGCTTTTGGAAATCCCAATAATGGGCCAGGTTGAAAAACCAATCCAATCCCCAACACGATATATCCCCTATCCCCATTTAAGAGAAGCTGATATTTTATGGCAAAAGCGACATTGGGAAAGAATAGAACTCAAGGAAAAGGCGAATCTTCATTTGTTCTACCCCATGACCGATCTACCTTTCAGAAAATCACTATTTAATGTATTACTTCATGGGATTTATGATACATTAATAACCCAAGTTTTTGCAGATGATAAATTTGAAATCCCCTATTCCCTTCAGCAAGTTGCAAATTATGCTTCACGAATAGACACCGTTTTTGATCAAGATGATCCAAGCATTATTATTCTTATTGACACCATAAAAATCCGCCCCAAAGATGTTTTGGCCTATGAACTTAAGTCGGATTGGTATTTTGACAAACAACGAGGGGAAATGAAAAATAGGATTATCGGTATTTCACCGATTATAAAAGATCCCCAAACTCAAGAAGTGTATAATTTATTTTGGATTTGGTTTCCCGATGCCCGTTGGGTGATGACTCAACATTTCACTTTCAACAAACATAATTTCGTAAACAGGCCCAATTACGATGATGTTTTTAGCATGCGTTTTTTCGTTTCTCACATCGTGAAAGAGAACAACGTTTACGACCGCGCCATTAAGGAATACAAAAGGAATTCACCCATGGATCAATTACTTGAAGGCCAAAGGATAAAACTGGAACTTCAAAATATCGAGCATGATTTGTGGGAATATTAAATCCTAAATAGCCCTCCCCTTTTTAAGATTTCAAATTTTACTAAAAGATAGCTTTCTAATTCATTAAGCCGCTTATTTTTGCAGCTTATGATTGGAATCCAGAATATTCAACTGCAATACAACGACCGACGTATTTTTGACGGGGTAAGTTTTTTAATAAACCCAAGTGATAAAATAGGTTTGGTGGGAAGCAATGGTGCTGGAAAATCCACATTATTAAAAATTATTAACGGAGAGATCTCCAGCGATGGTGGACATATTTCCAAACCAAAGGGCTTCAAAATCGGCTACCTCCCTCAAGAATTACCCTTATATGATGGAAGAACGGTTTGGGAAGAAGCCGAATCTGCCCTTAGTGAGGTGAAAAGTATCGAAGCCAAAATTGAAGAAATTAATCATCAATTGGCTACCCGTGAAGATTATGAAAGTGATTCTTATTTAGGAATAATTGAAGATCTAAACCATCTCACGGAACGCTTTAATATGGTGGGCGGTTATACCTATCACGGCGATCTAGAAAAAATCCTAGCAGGTTTAGGTTTTAAATCCGAAGACTTCCACCGACAAACAACAGAATTTAGCGGTGGATGGCGAATGAGAATTGAGCTGGCCAAACTTCTTTTAAGTCCTCATGATTTACTTTTACTAGATGAACCTACCAACCACTTGGATATTCATTCCATAGTGTGGTTGGAAAGCTTTTTAAGCGATTATGAAGGCGCGATTGTTATGGTTTCGCACGATAGAGCATTCCTAGACAATATCACCAAAAGAACTGTGGAAGTTGTAAAGGGAAAAGTCTTTGATTATCCTGTTTCCTATACAAAGTTTACCAATTTTAGAGCAGAAAGAAGGGAACAACAAATGTTGGCTCTCAAAAACCAAGACAAAGAAATAAAGCACACGGAACAGCTTATAGAGAAGTTTCGATACAAGGCCAGCAAAGCGTCTTTTGCCCAAAATCTAATTAAAAAATTAGATAATATGGATCGCATTGAAATTGACGATGACGACAGCCGAAAAATAAATTTCCGCTTCCCTCCTGCTCCCCGTGCAGGGAAAATTGTGGTGAAATCCGAAAAGGTTGGAAAATCCTATGACGAAAAAGTCATCTTCAAAAATGTGGATTTAGAAGTTGTTCGTCATGATAAAGTTGCCTTTGTTGGGCAGAATGGACAGGGGAAATCTACTCTTGTAAAAATTATCGCTGAAAAATTAGCCCATCATGGTAATTTAGAACTTGGGCATAATGTGGACATAGGATATTACGCCCAAGAGCAAGCTAAAACCTTAGATGGAAATATTACTCTATTGCAAACCATTGAAGATGCTGCACCGGAAGATTTACGAAAAAGAGCTCGTGACTTTTTGGGTTCCTTTCTTTTTAGTGGTGAAGATGTAGAGAAAAAAGTGAAGGTGCTTTCTGGTGGTGAAAAAGGTCGTTTGGCTTTATGTAAACTTCTACTTCACCCTCATAATTTATTGGTGATGGATGAACCTACCAATCACCTGGATATGAGAAGTAAGGAAATGCTAAAAAATGCATTGGCCAATTACGATGGAACTCTTATTGTGGTTTCTCACGACAGGTATTTTCTTCAAGGATTAACGGATAAAATATTTGAATTCCGTGAAGGAAAAGTAAAGGAATTTGTAGGTTCCATCGATGAGTATTTGGAAGCCCGTAAGTTTGATGATTTCCGCCAGGTGGAGCATAAAGCCAAAGAAGAGGTTGCCGCCCAAAAATCTTCATCTTCGAAAAATGATAGGGAGGAACGCAAACAACTGGATAGAGATTTAAGGAAGGCCGAGAAATTGGTTAAAAATTTAGAATCCAAAATTGAGGATATGGAAACTAAACTTTCCGACCTTGATGACAAGCTAAATGATCCTGAAAAATTCAAAATTATAAGCGCAGAAGATCCCAACTTTTACCAAAAGTATGAAGCCGACCAAGAAAAGTTGGTTAAACTAATGACAGATTGGGAATTAGCCTTAAAAGATTACGAGAAATTAGAGAAAAAGTCTTCCTAGTAAACGGCTAGGTAACTTGTTCCAACAACTCCTTTTTCAGTGATACGTAGCACATAAGATCCCTTTTCCAATTCGCTAATGCTCATTGGAGAATGAACTTTTACTAAGGCGCTTTTAATGAATCTCCCTTGCATATCGAAAATGGCAACTTCCGCTTCTTCCTCCAAACCAGATATTGAAATAGAATTTTGAGCTGGATTTGGGTAAATACTAACCAAGCCCTTTCTCATTCTTTCGTCGATTCCAATATTTACACAAGCCGTTCCTTCAACATTAAAAAAGGCATTAGCTTTTGTGATGGAAGGTGTTACACAACCACCATGAGTTGTGGCTCCGTTATTAACAGCAACAACACTTGCTGCCCCCTTGGCATTCATACTATCCCTCGCCACCAAAGAATTTTGAAAATTAACTTGTTCATCTTGAGTACAATAGTAAAGCTCCATAGGAAAAGAAGGAGTCCAATCGTAATTGTCATTATCTGCTAAGGCCCTCCAAATTGGGTGATTTTGACTACTCGCTGTGGCATTAAGATTAGCTATTACTGAATCTTGAATAAAATCAGATAAAACCATAGGTAATTTATCATTTACAGAATCCATTGGATAAGTCCCATCAAAATAAGGAGGTATAGTTTGATCGTATGGAGCTTTTAAAATATCAGAATAATTGGTGAAAATATTTCCATAAACTCTGTTATAAGCAAATAATAAATAACAAACATATCCAGGGTTCGAATAAGGCTGGTTGGATAATAAAACAGCAGATTGTGAACCACTCATATTATAAGGTCCGGAAGCTGGGCCTACCGCTTTAATATCAAATTCGCTAAGCAAATTATTGTCTTGAATGTATTTCGCAGTGGCCATAGCTGCATGTCCACCTTGTGAATAACCGGTTAAAAACACTTCACCATTTAAACTAACCGTTAATGAATCATTTACAAATTCTCTAGCCGCTCTCATTAAATCAATTGCGGCAGTTGCTTCGGATTCTGCATGAACATAAGGATGCAAACCTGCATTTATTCCCAATCCCAAATAATCTGGAGCTGTAGCAATTCTACCTGCGCTTGCCATTATTTTTGGTATTAGGGATTCTGAATTATTATGGGAAGGCACATTGTCTTTTTCCAAAACAGTACCATGACTGTAAGAAACAAGTCCAAACATATCACAACCCGAATTTACTGGAATCATTATAGCGCCGCTGGCAATGGTAGGACTTCCGTCGATATCCGTAGTATTATAGGTAATTTTATAAGTATCCACGTCATATTGAGCTGCAGGATTTACAAATCCTAAAATCTGCGCAGAAGCAGAATTAAGAAACTCAGCAGAAACTAATTTTTGGCCTTGAGCGGTTATAAGTAAAAAGCAAAAACTGAAACTAAAATATAATGATTTATTCATCTTGGTGATTTTTGCTAAAGATAGGCACTAATATTAAATGGCAATCCCTCATTTTCATTTTGATTTGTTGGATTAAGCACCTTAATTTGAAAAATGAAAGGGATAAAAATTTACATGGGGTTGGTATTGGCCCTATTAGTGAGCTGCAACAACTCAAATTCACCGGAAACGGTTATTTCGGAAGATTATGTGGAGCCTGGTTTTAAATTAGATCCAAACCGAAAAGATCCCAATGAAAGAATCTTTATTCCTGAAGAATGGAATCCAGAACTAATCTATAATTCATGGAAAATATCTTCTATTAAAACAAGAGATGAAATGCAATTAATTGGTTGCGACGAAACTCGTGAAATTGCTTTTACCAAAACTAAAAATGGCAGTCAATCTGGGATTAGTCATTTTGCTATGGAAATTAGCCAAAACGATGAAAACTGCCCTGCGATTAGTCGCAAAACAGTTTGGTATTTTAACCCCTACACTGAAAGGGAGGCTGTATTAATAAACCTCCCTTTGGCAGGACAATTTGTATCTGGTTCTTTTAAGGTAATTGGGTTAAACTCTGAATCGATGACTTTGATCAAAGATTTTTACCAGATTCAGTTTAGTAGAATCAAGCCTTAACCTTTTAAAACAGCTAAAGGACTTAATTCCACCATAATTTCGGCTAAATCAACTTGGTTTTCCATAACCTTGTCTATATCCTTGTAAGCATTTGTGGCTTCATCCAAATCGGAAACATTTCGCAGTCCGTGGATCACTCCTTTTGTATTTAGGATTTCAATTTCCTCTTTTAAATCAAGAGTTCTTTGAGCCATTTTTCGGCTGTATTTCCTTCCTGCTCCATGAGAGCAAGAATTAAAACTTTGTGGATTTGCCAAGCCTTTAACAATAAAGGATTTTGAACCTTGAGAGCCAGGAATCATTCCCAATTCATCTTTATAAGCTCGTGTAGCTCCTTTTCGGTGTACCAAAACATTTTTGCCAAAATGGTTTTCCCAAGCCACAAAATTATGCGACTTATTAATCATTTCATCCTTTTCAAAAGCCCCTAAAACTTCCTCCATAGACTCTATCATTCTATCCATCATCAACTTTCGGTTGGCTAAGGCAAAATCTACACAGTACTTCATTTCTTTTAGGTAATCCTTGGCTTCTTTTGTTTCAATAGGCAAAAAGGCCAATTGCATTTTTTCGGTTACCGTACTGTGAAATTTAGCATTCATCTTCTGGGCAGTTTTATTGTAATGGTTCGCCACCGTTGCACCGATATTTCGGCTACCGGAATGAATCATTAACCAAATAAAACCATCACTTCCTTTTTGGATTTCCACAAAATGGTTTCCTCCTCCTAAAGTCCCGATTTGCTTTAAAGCCCTTCGGTAGGATTTTTTTACCAAGTGTAATTCTTCATCCAGCAAAGGCATAAATTCTTCATCTTGAGCTTCATCATGAGAATTAAATCCCAATGGAATTTTTCCTCTGGCGATTCCCAATATTTTTTTAAGATTATCCTTGGAAACCTCTGTAACACTTGTTTTCACAGCGCACATTCCGCAACCAATATCTACTCCTACAGCATTTGGGATCACCACATCGGTAGTCGCCAATACAGAGCCAATTGGCATTCCGTAACCTTGATGGCAATCCGGCATTAAGGCAATATGTTTGTATGCAAAAGGCAGGTTCGCTAAATTTTTGGCTTGCTCCAATGCCCCTTCTTCTAAATCATCCAACCACATTTTGATTGGCAATCTTTCGTCTGAAATAACTTTTTTCATTTTATTCTTTTTTTAAGTTCTCTTCATTTGGCTGGAGTTTCCAAATTCGAAACTCCAGCCTTTTAAACAGAGAACTATTTTGTAAATATTTCTTTTAACTGCTCCATCATCTTACCGTTTCCACTTAAGCTGATTTCACCAATTTTTTCTGCAATTCTTTCCACATACTCCATTTCTTTTAGTTTAAAAAGCATAGGACTATCTTCCATTAATTTGGCAGTATTTATCAAACTTCGGGTGGCAGCAGTTTCTTCCCTTCTTCCAATTACATTGGCTTGAGCTTGTTTTTGTGCAATTAATACCCGGTTCAAAATTTCCTTCATATCCCCAGGAAGAATAATATCTTTAATACCTGAATCTAAGATTTTCACACCCAAGGCATTTGCTTTTTCAGCTGCACTATTGAGAATAAATTCGGAGATTTTGTTCTTGTTTTCCATCAATTCATCCAAACTCAAAGCGCCTACATAGTCTCTAATTGCCATTTGGATAAGGATGTACAATTGCTTGGTAAATTCCTTATTTTCTACCAAGGCCTTTTCAAAATTGACGACTTGGTATTTTACATTAAAGTTTATCCTCAATGCAGCTTTATCATTAGTTAGGATTTCTTGTCCTAATACTTCCAAAGTTTGCAAACGAGTATCGGCTTTAAGCATTTCAATAGTCTGATCGTTTTGCCAAAACTTGTAGGTACCTCCGTTTAATAGCCTTTCGAAATGACCATTTACAAAAAGGGCCGCCTTCTCAAAAGATTCTACTTTAAATACTCGAACATGTTTCAACATCTCAGGCCTAGTCAAAATGCTGGCATCAATACTTTCATCAATTTCAAGTCCTGCTAAGTCCATTATTTTAAACTCAGATTGGGTATTTTCTTTCCAGAAGAAGTAATTTCCAGCTGTAACTAGGGATGAAAAAATTCCATCTTCATAGCCAAGTGCCAATTCATTATCCTTTATTCTTAGTGAATTTAACGCGGCTTTGAAAAGGTCGTTTTCCATGAAAATCCGATGCTCCTTGCTTAAGAAAAACAATCCCTGAAGGTCGTAAGCCTGAATAGTTTGAGAACTTTTTATCCAATGGCTACCAGCTTTCACCAATGCCACAAACTTGCCGTTTTTACTAACGACTCCCACATTTCCTTCTTTAATTTTTACTCTTTTCATAACACACATTTTTCTATTTAATAAAAAGAAAGAGGTCTAAACTCACCATTTCCTATCGCGGAATTAAAATTGAGTTCCTTTTGTACATTTTGTTCTTATTCCCTTCAAACTAAAATTCGTTTGATTAAAAAAATAAGGAGCAAAAAGCGCTTTTGGACGGTATCCTTTTAATTCTGGCTTTATTCCACTTTTTATCATTCTGTTGAATGATTCCAATAAGTTTAGGCCCTTTCTAGCTTCGGTCTTTTTTAATGAAGAGACCTAACTTCTCCTTACCCGAAAGGTTTCTCCAGTTACAGTGGAGTACTATACATACCATGTTTTGACTAAAAGCCAAATTGGGAATCGAACCCTACATAGTCAGATTCTCTTGCCATTTGAGTACTTTGGAAGACCAAAGGCTGGATTCGAACCAGCATACGTCTGAGGTAGTAAACATTAAAACAAACCACCAGAATTTCCAATCTCAAAAGAGCGGAAACTATGGAGCTATTTTGAAACTCCTATCTCAGGATGAATCTGAATCTCCGTTTACTTTCTTTTGTGCCTAAACACAATATTTTTAAGAACTTTTTTCCTTTTTTATTTAGGGTCTGCCGCACCTCTTTAATCCTCTTCGGCAGACCCTTTTTGTTTGGACAGGACAAATATTTCAACATGACTGCGCAATGTTTTTGCGTACTAAAAATAAATTTCTAATTTTAGGGAAATATTTTTTAGTTCAAGGATCATTTAAACCAAAACCCGAGAACAGAATAACATTATAAGTCTTTGATTTCAAACCTGTTAATTGGATTTAAAATCAATTTTATCAATCCCATTATTTCACAAATAAAAAATTAAAAAAAATGAATGCCTGTAAATAGAAATGCGCTTATTCGCTTTAAAACCATCGATAAATGCCTTCAAAATAGATTTCGGAGGTGGACACTTTTGGATTTAATCGACGCTTGTTCAGAAACACTTTATGAATACGAAGGCATTGATAAAGGAGTAAGCAAACGTTCGGTTCAGGGGGATATTCAGATGATGCGAAGTGATAAATTGGGTTATAATGCGCCAATTATTGTGTTGGACAAGAAGTATTACACTTATGAGGATCCAAACTACAGTATTACCAATATTCCGCTAACCAATCAGGATTTGGATAAATTGACGGAGGCCGTAGAATTTATGAAACAGTTTCAAGGATTTTCCCATTTTAAAAACTTGGATGGGATGGTTCAAAAGCTGGAGGATCATATTTATTCCCAAAAAACCCAGAACCGTCCGGCTATAGATTTTGAAAAGAATAATAATTTGAGGGGCTTGGAATATTTAGATCCTCTTCATAGAGCTATTATTAATAAACAAGCTCTTACCATGGTTTATAAAAGCTTTCAGGCTCGTCATGCCAATGAGTTTTTATTCCACCCCCAGCTTTTAAAAGAATTTAGAAATCGCTGGTTTATTATTGGCTTTATTGAGAATAATCCCAATATAATGAATCTTGCTTTGGACCGTATTCGGGGTTTGGAAATTAGTAAAAAGGTGTATCTAGAAAAAGGTGAAATCAATTTCCAAGACTATTTTAAACATGTGATAGGAGTTTCGGTTAATCCCAACCAAGAAAGGGAAAAAATCATGCTTTTTGTCAATCATAAACATGCACCCTATATTCTTACCAAGCCCCTTCACCCTAGCCAGGAAGAAGTTTCCCGTAATAATTTTGGGGTATTGATTTCTTTGAATATTCAGCATAATTTTGAGTTGGAAAAGGAGATTCTCAGTTTTGGTGAAGCAATTAAGGTTATCGCCCCCAAATTATTGAGAAAGAGATTAAAAGATCGATTGAAAGAAGCTTCAGACAATTACGAAAGTGACTTGGGTGTTGCTCAATTGAATACCATCAAAAAGCGGTTAATCAGAAAAGGCACTATTGAAATTAATCCTGTTTATTCCAAAAGAGAAGTCCGTAAAATTGGGGCCTTAATACAGCAATATTTTAAAAAAGAAAATTTAAACACGGCTAACCAAAGGGAAATATTTTCTAAAATACCAGGTTTAAAAAGCCTTTTACTCAATTCTAATTTGACTACCATATTAGATTTCCTTATGCCCAAAGCTTTTTTGGTTAAGTCCGTTTATTTTGAAAAGAATAGGGATGCCGATTGGTTTGTGGCTTGGCATCAGGACCTTCCTATAAATGTTAACGAAAAGGTGGAAACTGAAGGCTTTAGCACTTGGACTTTTAGAGATAATCTTCATTCCGTGATCCCTCCTTTAGAAATTTCCCAAAATATATTGGCTATTCGTATTCATTTGGATGATACAACAGTTGCGAATGGAGCTTTAGAAGTTATTCCCGGTTCACATCGCAAACGTCATTCTCCTGAAGAAATCCAAACTATTACAGAAAATTCATTTTCGGAACATTGCGAAATTAATTCAGGAGGAATCCAGGTTCTTAGGCCATTGTTGCTGTATCGTTCAGCCAAAACCAAAAACCACAAAAAACGAAGAGTAATTCATTTGGAATTTAGCGCCGAGGAATTGCCCGGAAAACTGGAATGGAGGGAAAAGGAAATGCTGGAAATAAAATTGTAGCCTCGCTAGGAATCGAACCTAGATCACGGGTACCGGAAACCCATATACTATCCATTGTACTACGAAGCCAAAAAAATACAGAACTATTCCCGAGGGAAACAAAACAGTAGCCCCGAGCAGGATCGAACTGCTATCTAAAGTTTAGGAAACTTCTATTCTATCCATTGAACTACGGGGCTGATTTTAAGAAGGTAATTACATACGATCCCAAAATGAGGCTGCAAATATAAATATTAGGTTTTGAAAGAGATTTGGTCTGACCAATAAAATAGTTTTGCCTAAACCAATTTCCTCAAATAATCTACCTCACAACAGAACCATCCCCTACATTATCCACCGGGGCAGCAAAAGTTAATTTCCCATCCGCATCTTCAGCCATTAAAATCATTCCTTTGGATTCTACGCCTCTTAGTTTTTTGGGAGCCAAATTGGCTAAAACGGAAACTTGTTTTCCTATTAAATCTTCTGGTTTAAATTGCTCGGCTATTCCAGAAACTATGGTTCTTTTTTCCAGGCCAATATCTACGGTAAGCTTTAATAATTTGTCTGTTTTCTTTACCGGTTCTGCAGCTAAAATAGTTCCTGTACGGATATCCATTTTCATGAAATCTTCAAAACCTATTTCTTCTTTCAATGGATTTGCAAATACTTTTTCTTCCACCTTTTCTTGTGGTTTTAATTTCTCCAATTGTTTTTCTACTACTTCGTCTTCTACAATTCCAAATAATAAACTGCCCTTTTCTATTTCGGTTCCAGCGGCAATTAATTCTCCTTTAGAAGTAGCATCCCATGGCATTAAATCCATCTTTAAAAAGGATCTTAGTTTCTCTGAGGTAAATGGCATAAAAGGTTCACCAAGCTGACTTAACATCGCGCAAACCTGAGTGGCCACATATAATATGGTTTCCGTTCTTTCTGGATCTACCTTAAATTTCTTCCAAGGTTCCTCGTCTGCCAAATACTTATTCCCCATTCTAGCCAAGCCCATATATTTGGATAAGGCATCGCGGAATTTGTATTTTTCTAAGCTTTCGCCAATGGAATTAGAGGCTTCTTTCAAAGAATTTAAAAGCTCCTTATCGGTGTCGGTAAGATTGGAAGCTTTGGGAATTATTCCCTTATAATACTTTTGCATTAAAACCAAAACACGGTTCACAAAATTCCCGTAAATGGCTACTAATTCACTGTTATTTCTAGTTTGAAAATCCTTCCAAGTAAAATCATTGTCTTTTGTTTCTGGAGCCGTAGCACATAAAACATAACGCAAAGCATCTTGGTTATTTGGAAAATCTTGCAGGTATTCATGCAACCAAACCGCCCAATTTCTACTGGTAGAAATCTTCTTTCCTTCTAAATTCAAAAACTCATTTGCAGGAACATGTTCTGGCAATATAAATTCACCGTGTTCCATTAACATAGCTGGAAAAATAATACAGTGAAATACAATATTATCCTTACCAATAAAATGAACCAAGGACGTATCTTCATCCTTCCAGTATTTCTCCCATTCGTTACCAAGTAATTCTTTTGAAGCGGATATATAGCCAATAGGGGCATCAAACCAAACGTATAAAACCTTCCCATCTGCTCCTTCAATAGGTACGGAAATTCCCCAATCCAAATCGCGAGTCATGCTTCTGGCTTGTAATCCTGCTCCATCGTCCAACCAACTCATGCACTGTCCATAAACACTAGGCTTCCAACCTTTTCGTGACTGAATATAATCTTTGATTTTATCCGATAAATGATCTAGCGGTAAAAACCAATGTGTTGTTTTCTTTTTTATAGGTTTAGCACCTGATAAAGCGGAACGTGGATTGATTAATTCATCAGCACTTAGCGATGTTCCACAATTCTCACATTGATCGCCATAAGCGTCGGGAAAATGGCAATTGGGGCATTCACCCATTATATATCTATCAGCCAAAAATTGATCGGCCTCTTGGTCATAATACTGTTCCGTTTCTTTTTCGGTGAAACAACCTTTATTGTATAATTTCAAAAAGAAATCAGAAGCGGTATCGTGATGGATTTTTTTAGAAGTGCGAGAATAAATATCGAAGCTTATTCCAAATTCATTGAAAGCCTCACTCATTATTCCATTATACTTATCTACAATCTCCTGAGGGCTAACCCCTTCTGCTTTCGCCTTCATAATCACAGCAACGCCATGTTCATCAGAACCGCAAATAAATTTCACGTCTTTTCCCTTTTGGCGGAGGTATCTCACATATATATCCGCGGGTAAATAGCAGCCGGCAAGATGACCAATATGTACAGGTCCATTCGCATAAGGCAAAGCCGCGGTAACAGTATATCTTTTTGGTTCAGACATTCGTATTTTTGCAATTTGAAGCGCAAAAGTAAAAATAATGAGGCTAGCTTGCGCTATTGGATTTTTAATGTCTCTTTAATATTGATTTAGAAGGCTGTTTTAATGAAATTATTCTCTAAAATTATGGGTCAGGGTCACCCCTTGATTATTATGCACGGTGTTTTTGGGATGGGTGACAATTGGCAAACTCTTGGACGAAAATGGTCGGAAAATTTTGAGGCTCATTTGTTGGATATGCGCAACCATGGGAAAAGTCCACACAGTGATGAATTCTCTTATGATATTATGTGTGAGGATCTTATTGAATATATGGATGCACAGCAAATTTCTAAGGCTGATATTTTAGGTCATAGTATGGGAGGAAAAGTGGCGATGCTTTTTGCTGTTTTAAATCCAGATCGTGTTTCCAAACTCATTATTGCGGATATTGCTCCTAAGGCTTATGAACCTCATCATCAAGAAATTTTGGAGGCTTTAAACTTTTTGGATCTTCCCTTAATTAAAAGCCGTGGTGAGGCGGAGGAAAAATTCTCAACTAAAATTCAAGATTTGGGTACGCGCCAGTTTTTATTAAAGAGTTTGTATTGGAAAGAAAAAGGGCTTTTGGATTGGCGTTTTAATTTAAAAGTAATTGAAAAAGAAATTCTTAAAGTTGGAGAAGAGTTAGTTGCCAACGCTATGTTTTTTGGCCCTTGTCTTTTTGTGAGAGGAGGAAATTCTTGGTATATCCAAGATGAGGATGAAGATATGATTTTGGAACATTTTCCTTCTGCAAGTTTAGCTACAATTGAAGGAGCTGGGCATTGGCTTCATGCCGAAAAACCTCTCGAATTTTTTGAATGCGTAAATGAGTTTTTAAAAGCTTAAAGTTGCTTTTCTTTTAGTTGGATATTTTCTCCGAAGAAATTTTTAGCGATTTTGGAGAAAGCAGCTGTTTTTTCGGACACATAAAATTGATACTGTCCTTCTTCATTTTCACATAACAAATTTTTGCCTTTCAATATTTTCGCCAATTCTTTAGCTACCAATTCGGGCGAGTCCACTACATGTGTTTTTCCTTTAAAAAATATTTCTATTTCTTTTTGGAGCAAGGGAAAATGGGTACATCCCAAAATTAATGAATCGAGGTTTCTGAATTTAGGATGTTGTAGGTATTGCTTTATCGCTGCCTTGCTTACTTCTGTATTTAGAAAACCCTCTTCTACTAAACCTACTAAAAGAGGTGTTGCTGCATCTTCTATTATCAGATTGGTATTTATTTCCAGCAGTCTTTTTTTATAAATCTTGGATTTGGTTGTTGCTCTGGTAGCAATAATTCCAATTTTTTCAGGCTTTTGTGAGGCTACAAATTGAGCAACAGGATCTACCACATTTAAAATGGGAAGATTGGGATGCTTTTTCACCAATTCATCGTAGGCCAAAGCCGAGGCTGTATTACAAGCGATAACAATGGCTTTGCAATCTTTAGCCAAAAGGAATTCACTAATTTCTGAAGAATAGCGTCTAATGGTATCCCCAGATTTATCACCATAGGGTGAATGTTTGGTGTCACCAAAATAAATAAAGGACTCCCCCGGCAACTGCCTTTTTATGGCTGCGGCTACGGTTAATCCACCTACTCCACTATCAAATATACCTATGGGTTTATCCATTCTTAGAATCAAAAAAATCCGTTACACCAAAGGTATAACGGATTCATCAATATTATTGGAAAATTTTATGGGGCTGTCTTTGTAGTCAAAGGAATACCTAATTTGGTTTTTACCTTATCCATTATATCTTCTCCATTTTCAACAAAAAGCAAAACTGCTTTACTTTGGGAGCTGTCAATGATATAGGTAAATTTTCCTTCACGAGCCACATCTTGTACCGCTTTAGTTGCCTTAGCAATTACTGGTTCTAGCAAGCTTACCTCCATTTGTTGTAATTGAGTTTGAGCGCTTTGTCCAAACTCCTGTATTCTTTTCTGCTTATCTTGGATTTCTTTTTCCTTAATATCTTTAGTAAGAGAGGTCCAAACATTTTCATTCGTGATAAAAATGTCCACCAAAGTTTTGTACTCTTTTTGCAATTCTTCAATGGTTCTTTGCATTTCCTCAGATACCATCTTAATAGAATCTTGTGCTCTTTTGGTTTCCGGCATAGCAAATAATAGTTCGTCTGCATTTATATGGCCAATTTTTTGGGCATATCCATTGAAACTAACTAAAACTCCAAGAGCGATTGCTATAATTGAAATTCCTTTTTTCATAAGTAATAAAATTCAGTTCTTATTGTATTGTTAAAATCCTAATTTCTCGAGAACATCATCACTGATATCCGCTTTTTTATTATTGTATAGTACTACTAAATCGCTGCTTTTATTAAATACAACATCTAGTTTTTTCTTTCTTGCTACTTCCTGCACAGCATTATAAACCTTATCCTGAATAGGCCTTATCAGCTCCCTTCGTTTTTTAAAAATTTCGCCATCCGGTCCAAAATACTTTCGTTGTAAAGCCAAAGCATCTTCTTCCTTTTTTTTAATAATGGCCAATTTTTCAATTTTCTTTTCTTCAGTAAGCAATACTTTTTCCGCATTATAGGCTTTTTCCAAAGCTTCCTTTTCGGAGAGAAGAGATTCTACCTCACCTTGCCATTGCTGGGAAAGTTGATCCAATTGTTTTTGAGCTTGACTGTAATCTGGCATTTTCGCCAAAATTAATTCGGTATCTACAATACCAAATCTTTGGGCGTTCAGCGTGGTTCCAAAAACCAGACCAATTAAAAGTATGAGTAAGTTTTTCATCTGTAAATCAGTATTCTTAATCCCGATTTTGCCAATAAAATGACGACGGGCGAAATTAGCTAAATTAAAATTGCTGACCAATTATGAAGTGTGTATTCCAGCCCGAGACACCCGTAACTCCGGGCACATTATCAAAGCCATAACCGAAGTCAATTCCAAGTAATCCAAACATGGGCATAAAAATTCGCACTCCAGCTCCAGCCGATCGCTTCAGGTTAAACGGTTCATAATTCTCAAAAGTATCGTAGTTGTTTCCCGCCTCTAAAAATGCCAATGCAAAAATTTGTGCGCTTGGGTTTTCAGTAATTAAATAGCGAGTTTCTAATGTAAACTTATTATACAATGCCCCTCCAATATTGGAAGAACCTAAAGGAACAATGGTATTATTTGGATAACCTCTTAATCCTACAATTTCTCTTCCATCCAAAACAAAATTCTGTAGACCATCACCACCCACAAAAAATCTTTCAAACGGTGGCAAACCCACTTCGTCATTGTAAATCCCAAGGAAACCAAATTCACCAGCTGTTTTTACAACCAATTTTGGAGCAATCTCAGTAAAGAAACTTCCGTTCAACTTAACCTTATAGTACTCCAAAAGATTAAACTTCTCTTGATCGCTTAGGCTGCTGTAATCTTTTCCATTAACTAAGGAATAAGGAAATGTTGCCTCTAATGTGGAGTTGAATAAAGAACCACTTCTAGGGTAAATAGGATTGCTCACACTATTTCTACCGAAGGTTAATTTATAAGCAATATTGTTTACGTTCCCTTTGTCGAATTGAATACCGGCTAAAGGATAAAGTTGAAGACTGTACCTCTGAAGATCAATGGCTTGGTAAAGGGTAAAAAAATCATCCGGCCATTTCAATCTTTTTCCTAAACCCACAGTTAAACCTGTAATGGAAAGGGAACTACGTTCAGGGTCATCTTTGGATCTACCATTTAGGTTTTGGATATTATGATAGACGCTCACTGTAAGTGAATTTGGCTTTTTACCACCCAACCAAGGTTCAGTAAAAGACGCACTATAAGATTGGTAGTACAAGCCATTACTTTGTGCTCTTAGGTTAATGGTTTGTCCATCCCCTGCAGGCAAAGGTTTCCAAGCACTTTTTTCAAATATTTTCCTTGCGGAGAAGTTATTGAAATTTAATCCTAAAGTTCCAACAATCCTATTGGCACCCCAACCTCCTTGCAATTCCAATTGGCTTGTAGATCTTTCTACAACAGAATATTCAATATCTACTATTCCTCTTTCGGCATCTGGTTTTGGCAATACATTTAATTCTGTAGGTTCGAAAAAACCCAATTGCTGCAATTCTCGAATACTTCTTTGAATATCTGATCTTCGGAAAAGCTCACCGGGTTTGGTTCTAATTTCCCTTAAAATAACGTGATCATTGGTTCTATCATTACCAACAATTGTAACCTTATTAATTGTGGCTTCCCTTCCTTCACGAATTCTCATTTCAATATCAATAGAATCATTTTCTACCAATATTTCCACTGGGTTTACATTGAAAAACAAATAACCATTATCCAAATAAAGTGAACTTACATCTCCACCTTGAGGATCCAGTTGCAATCTTTCCTGGAGATAGGCAGCATCGTAAACATCACCTCTTTTAATCCTTAAGATCTCATCTAGTCTATCGCTGCTGTATTTTGTATTTCCAAGCCAAGTAATATCTCTGAAGTAGTATTTATTTCCTTCTTCAATATCCACAACAATCTTTACACGATCTGGGCTAATTCGAATTACGGTGTCCCTTACAATTCGAGCATCTCTATAACCATTCTGATTATACCTTTCAATAACCAGCCTTTTATCCGCTTTATAATCGTCTTGGATAAACTTGGATGATTTGAAAATATTGAAAATGTGTTTTCTTTTGGTTTCCTTCATGGAACGTCTCAATTTGCTATCGCTGAGACCTTCAGTTCTTCCAAACCAATCAAAGAAGTGTTTCTTTTTTCTTAGGGAGGTTTTATTTCCATTAAATTCAATATCCGCAATTTTCACCTTGTTGCCTCTGTCTACCAAAATTCCCAAAATCACAGAATTGCTTTTGGTCGTATCTGGTTTTTTAACAACCTCAACTTTGGCATTTAAAAAACCGTCCTCGATAAAAAAGCTTTTTGCTGTGTTCTCTGTATTTACAATGAGATTTTCGGTAACAATTATACCACTGCTAAGATCCAAAGCCTCCCTTAAATCATCTTGCTTTCTTCTTGTTAATCCTTTGATATAATATTTACTAAGCTTGGGCAATTCCTTTAGTCGGATTTCTAAAAAAACCACCTTCCCTTTTACTTCAAGGACGTAGATTCCAATATCATCGAAACTATTTTGACGCCAAAGGTTTTTGATGGCTCTTGTGGTTTCATCACCAGGCATTTTTATTTTGTCACCCACTTTTAATCCTGAGATCAGAGTAACAATTTGTTTATCCGAATCATCAGCCCCTGTAACAGTGATTCCACCAATTTCATAAATCCCCGCAAGGTTCATCTCATTGATGCTTTTGGGAGAAGAAATTTGGGCTTGTAGTGTGGAACTAAAAGAAAATAATAGTGCTGCTAAGCACATTAAAAATTTTTGCATCTAAGTTTTCAGGAATTTAATTGTTCACTGATTTTACCAAATCTCCTTTCTCTATTTTGGTAATCATATATGGCCTCATACAAATCTTCATCATTGAATTCTGGCCAAAGTTTTTCTGTAAAATATAATTCGGAATAAGCGATTTGCCACAGCAGATAATTGCTCACCCTTTGCTCACCCCCAGTACGAATTAACAAATCAGGATCTGGTTTATCGGAAGTATAAAGGCGACTATCGATCTCCTTCTCGTTTATTTCATCTAAGCTTATTTCTCCATTGGCATAGGCCTCGGCAATGGATTTTGTAGCAGAAATAATTTCTTCTTTACTTCCATAACTCAAAGCAACTGTTAATACAGTAGCAGTGTTATTTTTAGTTTTTTCCATTACCTCCTTTAGTTCCTTTTGGCAGCTTTTAGGTAAATTTTCAATCCTACCAATGGCCTCTAATCTTGTATTATTTTCTTGAAGGAATTTTAATTCTCTTTTCAAACTTGAAACCATTAAGCTCATTAAGGCATTCACCTCAAATTTTGGTCTGTTCCAATTTTCTGTTGAAAAAGCATAAACAGTTAGGTATTCTACTCCCAACTGAGCACAAGTTAGACAAGCATTGCGAAGGGAACCTACCCCATTTTCATGCCCAATGGCACGCAAGAAACCTTTCTTTTTTGCCCAACGACCATTTCCATCCATTATGATAGCAATGTGCTTGGGAATTCTATCCAAATCCAGTTTCTCTTTCCAGCTCATCAATTAAAAATATACACGCATTTCTCTAACAATTCTCCAAATTTGAACTGAACAGTTAGCCCTGTAAAAAAGTACCAATCATTCGTACTTGGATTTGCACGTAAAAGGTTTTCCTTATTGCTTGAAATTAGGCTTCTATCGGCCAGTCCTGCCGAGATAGCTCCATAATTTTCTAGTATTTCTGTAGCGTCTGCATAATAACCACTAGCATCGTCCAAATAATCTGTTCGTGTACTTCTGCAGGTACTTTCAATACCTATGGAGGTAAATCTTCCAACAGAAAATTTATGCCCAATTCCAAAAATTAAGAATGAAGAAGCCTTTGAATAGGTAGAGGGATTTCCGGCAAGGCCTTGCCCTTCGGTATTCATATTTCTAAGCTCATAAGTTTCTCCTTGAAAGCTGGCTTTGGGATTAAATCCGAATATTCCAAAACCTCCTAAAAGGTAGGTTGTATGATCGTATCTCGTTCCTGGTTTATAGCGAAGAAAATTGAATTCGGCCATTAGGCTACCTTCAATTATGTTGCTTTTAAAATGTAGATTTCTATTTTTCCGGAAAGAAATATTTGAAAGACTATCGGCATTGGCAATTGTCCCGTAATTTACTTGAGCTCTAAAACTCCACCTGTCGTTTAGTACATAGCGGTAAAAACCACCAAAGGCATAGCCTTGAGGAACATGAAGGCTATAATTCCCTACATCTCCGATAAAATGACTGCCTCCAGCAAAAAATCCCAGCTCAGAATATTGAGCATTGGCATTTAGGCCTGAAAACAGACATAATATATTGACAATGAATATTTTAAATTTCATAGCACAAAAATGAGGGCAAATATAATTAATTAGCTCAAAGCCAAGCTTAATTCTCAGGCTTAATTCCTTCGATCCAAACCCCACAACAGCTTATTTCTCAGCGTTTCGGTAAAGTTTTGCACTTCAGTTTTTACCATCTTAATTTTAAAACTCCCCAATTGAAGGTTAATATCCAATCCAGAATTGAGTGCATAAATCCTAGAATCTAAGGAAACTAAAAATTGTTCTTCTCTCCCTTCTACCTTCAAACGAATCTTATAATTGTTGGGAATAACGAAGGGTCTTACGTTTAGATTGTGTGGAGCTATCGGAGTAATTACAAAATTTTCAGATCCAGGCATAATTATCGGCCCACCGCAGCTTAAAGAATAACCCGTACTGCCGGTTGGAGTGGAAATAATTAATCCATCAGCCCAATAACTATTTAAATACTCATCATTTATCCAAGTGTGGATAGTTATCATTGCCGTGGTGTTTTTACGACTTACCGTAACTTCATTTAAGGCAAAGTTTAATGCCGAATCTTGGATCTTTGTATCGGTTTCTAAGACAATTCTTTCGTCTATGGTATAATTTCCTTGAGACAATGCAGCAACCGCATCCGTTATTTTCTCCTTATTTACATTGGATAAAAACCCTAATCTTCCAGTGTTAATTCCAAGAATAGGAATTCCTGAATCCCTAATTATCGTAACCGCATCGAGAATTGTTCCATCGCCACCTATAGTGATTAAAAAATCTGGATTAAAGAGAACTAATTCTTCATGGCTCGAAAAATCTGGAAAAGCCAACTGCAGATCGCAATGATCTTTAATAAAATAATTAAGTTTTTGATTTACCCTGATTGTAGCATTTATAGCCAATAACTCATTGTGCAAGGTTTCAATAAAGGGTCTTGTCTCTGGGGTGATAATATTTCCGAATATGGCTACCTTCATTTTGAATCTTAAATATTTAAGTATCTCATTAAGGATTCATATCGTTGGGCTGCAGAATCATCAAACAAGCTATTGTGGTATACTTCAACTATATTATAACTATAGCGTTCAAATGATTTAATAATTCTACCAAGGTCTTTTTGATTAATCTTTAGAGTAATATCGATGCTATTCATATCTGACGAAGAACCAATAAGCAAACCTAAAATTCTTGCGTCTTCACTTTCTACAATTTGAGCAATCTGCGAAAGTTGATAATCCGTACTTGGGACTTTTAACACCAAAACACCCCCATCTTCTTTAAAAGTAATTTGGCTACCCAAATCTTGAAGCAATTCCAAAGGAGAAATATAGCCCCTATAAATATTGTCCTTATCCACAATTGGAACCATACTTAAAATCCCATCCGAAGCAATTCGTACAACCTCTAAAATATGACTATCCAAATTAGCCGAATAGGCTTGAAATTGTCTTCCACATAAAGAAATTTTAGTACCACCCAATTGGGCCTCTAACAAACTTTCCTCATCCACAATTCCTAAATATTGTGAATCTTCATCAACAACAGGCAAATGGCTCAATTTCATCTCCTCCATTAAACCTAAAGCATCTTCTATTTCCCCTTCTAATAATAGGGGTTTAATATCTTTTGAAATATGTTTTCCAACATTCATAATCTAAGCAAACTTAAGGTTTTTATCTTTGCACCCATGACAAGACTAAGTGTTAATATTAATAAGATTGCCACCCTACGCAATGCCCGTGGTGGCAATACTCCCAACCTTTTAGAAACCGCTAAAAAGTGTGAGGAATTTGGCGCCCAAGGAATTACGGTTCATCCTCGTCCGGATGAGCGACATATTCGATATTCCGATGTTCAAGATTTAAAAAACGCCCTAACAACTGAGTTTAATATTGAAGGTTATCCGAATAGGGAATTTATTGATTTGGTTTTAGAAGCCAAACCCGCACAAGTTACATTAGTGCCAGATCCACCCAATGTACTTACATCCAATGCCGGCTGGAACACACTAGAAAATTTTGACCTATTAAAGGAGGTCGTTTCTGAATTTAAAAATGCTGGGATTCGAGTTTCTCTTTTTATGGAATGTGAAGGCAGAATGATTGAGGCGGCAAAAAAAATAGGCTCCGACCGTATTGAGCTTTACACTGAAGCTTTCGCTGAAAATTTTTTACAAAATAAAGAAAACGCCATTAGGCCCTATAAAGATGCTGCAGAGATTACTTTAAAAAACGATTTAGGATTAAATGCCGGACATGATTTGAATCTCGACAACCTTGCTTTTTTTGCATCTTCTATTCCAAGTCTTTTGGAAGTTTCTATTGGTCATGCCTTAATTTCAGATGCCTTATATTACGGATTGGAAAACACCATCCAAATGTATTTAAGACAAATCAAATCTGAAAATAATTGATAAAACCTCCAAGCTTAAAAAAAGGAGATTGCATTGGTCTCATTTCTACCGCTAGAAAAATTTCTAAAGAAGAGCTTGAACCCTCTATGAAAATTTTTGATAAATGGGGGCTGAAAGTGAAATTTGCAAGCCACCTTTTTGAGGTGCAAAATCAATTCGCTGGTTCTGACGAACAAAGACTTGCTGATTTGCAAGGATTTATAGACAACCCAGAGCTTAAAGCTATTATTTGTGTTAGGGGTGGTTATGGAACGGTTCGAATTATTGACGAACTAAATTTCTTGTCCCTTTTAAGCAAGCCTAAATGGGTTTGTGGTTTTAGCGATGTAACGGTGCTTTTAAACAAACTGAATAGCGTAGGAATTGAATGTTTACACAGCAGCATGCCTATTAGCTTTCCGAACAACAGTAAAGAAAGCATCGAAAGTTTGCGAAAAGTACTTTTTGGGGAAGAGCATATTATTAAAATCCCCAGCAATCCCTTAAATCGAAATGGTAAGGCGCGGGGAAAAGTTATTGGCGGAAATCTTTCCATCTTATATAGCCAATTGGGTTCGCCAACAGCTTTTAATACAGAAGGGCAAATCCTTTTTATTGAGGATTTGGATGAATACCTCTACCATATAGATCGTATGGTATATAACCTCAAGAGAAATTCCTATTTTGAAAAATTAGCAGGATTAATTGTTGGAGGAATGTCTTCCATGAACGACAATTCAGTTCCCTTTGGCAGAAATGCTGAAGAAATCATTTCAGATATTGTTAGGCCTTATAATTTTCCGGTCTGTTTTGGATTTCCAGCTGGACATGTTGAGGACAACCGCAGCTTAATTTTCGGTAGAAGAGCTAATTTGCTTGTTGGATACGAAGTGGAATTGGAATTTGAACATGGCCCAACATAACGAGCTCGGAAAGCTAGGAGAAGAAAAAGCACAGGAATTTTTACTTGAAAAGGGATTTAAAATCCTTAAAACCAATTGGCGATTTGGAAAGGAAGAAATTGACGTTATCGCTGAAAAGGAAGATCATTTAGCTATTGTGGAGGTGAAATCTCGAATGTCTGGCGCCTTTGGAAGCCCCCAAGAATTTGTAGGAATAGGCAAAAGAAGGCATTTAATAAGAGCCGCTGATGCCTATGTGACTCAAAATTCCGTTGAAAAAGACGTGCATTTCCATATTATCGGTATTATTTTCAAACCTAAATTGAAATTTATTTTTATCCCAGAAGCCTTCTACCCGTAGGGATTACCCTACATTCCTGATCGTCCCAAAAACTTCTTGACAGAATTTTCTTACATTATTGATTTCTATTTGTAGTCTTATTCCTACATTAGCCAAGACAATAAAACGGTATGAAAAATTTAGTACTTCTAATTTTAATAACAGCCAATTTCACCGGCGCCAAAGGGTCCGATCTTGACTCGGCAAATTATTCCAATACAGAAATCCAAGGGGATTTATATTTGAATCTAACTTTTGTAAAAATTGGTGAAAATCATGACACCTACAATTTGGAAAAAGCAATTGACGCCGCAAAGCTGTATCTAAAATCACAATTCAAGCCTTTCAAAATCAATTTTCATTTTCAAGCCACTATTGAAATGGAAATGTCTTCACAAAAACTTGTTTCGTCATGGAAGAAAAATAACTTACCTCATTTCGAGGACGAGCTGGTGCTTTTTGTGTATCCAATTAAATCAGAAGAAAAGACAGGGCACAGCTACAGTTTTCTCGACAAATCATCAGACATTGGCCTTGTTCCTTATTATAATCAAGCAGAATTTAACCACTATGTATTAAAAAATATACTGCACATGCTAGGCGTAAATGTTGTTTCATTTGAAACCTGGAATGAAAACCAAGAAAATAGTTTTGCGTTTTTCGAAAGCAAGAAAACAACCCACGGGAATTGTTCTTTTGTTGTGGAGATTATTAGTTTAAATTCTTCAAAAAGGAAAAGAAAATCTTTTTTCAAAAAAAAGAAATCACTTAAAAGTTCGAATTTTCTAAATTCTCAGATTGCATGCCTAGCAAGAAAAAACATGAATTTCAACCCAATCCTTTTGGCTAAAAAAACTTGCTTTTCGTTCCCTATTCCAGTCCAAACCGCAATTAACTCAAAGGCCTTTAGCACAATTACACAATTGGATTAATGAATAATAAGGAAATAGTCCATTTTAATAAATAGCTTTGCAAAAAATTTGTAATGCAAAAGCGAAATTCCAATAAGGGTCCAAAAAACTCCAAACCTGGAAATTTTAAATCTAAAGGTGGCTCAAAACCTTTTAAGGCCAAAGCCCCAGGTACCAAACCAACCTATTCGAGACCTCCCCTTCCGAAAGCTCCACCTAAACCTGAACTTGTAAATGAAAGTGGTGAAATTAGGTTGAACAAATTTCTAGCGCATGCTGGAATTTCCTCGCGTAGAGAAGCAGATAATCTTATTAAGTCTGGCCTAGTAGAAATTAATGGAAAAATTATCACCGAAATGGGCTACAAAGTAAAGCCCGAAGATGAGGTAAAGTTTAGTGGTGAATTGATCCGAGCGGAAAAAAAGGTCTACCTGGTTTTAAATAAACCAAAGGGATTTATTACAACCACGGATGATCCGAAAGCAAGAAAAACGGTAATGGAATTGGTTAGCGGTGCAGGGAAACAAAGATTTTATCCAGTTGGACGTTTGGATCGTAAAACAAGCGGCGTTTTAATGTTTACGAATGATGGAGATCTGGCAAAAAAGCTAACTCACCCATCTCATGGGGCGCGAAAAATTTATGAAGTTTCATTGGACAAAGCCCTCACTGCTCAAGACTTAAAGAAAATTGCGGTTGGCTTAACCCTTGAAGATGGTCTTATTGAAGTTGACGATATTCAATACATAGAATCCAAATCCAAAAACAATGTTGGCTTGGTAATCCACAGTGGAAGAAACCGAATTGTAAGGCGAATCTTTGAAAGTTTGGATTACGAGGTTACTAAACTAGATAGAGTGTTTTTTGCAGGAATCACTAAGAAGAACCTCAATAGAGGGCAGTGGAGATATTTGAACGAAAAAGAGGTAAGTTATTTACAAATGAAATAGCTTAGAAAAAATTATAAAACAAGTCCGAAAAAAATTGCATAGTTTTGTGTTAATTAATACAAATTATATTTAAGATGGCAAAAGGGAAAGTTACACCAAGCGTTTTGGTAAACACCATAAGGTTGAACCAAAACAACAACAAATCCCTCAAGGCTCTTTTCTCAAATCAATTCTTAGGCAAATTTTCTGTCGACGAATTAGAAGCTCTTCAAAAGAGCATCAACAAAGATTTGAAAAAGCGTGAAGGAAGAGTGATTCAAGAAAAAATCAATTTTCTTGAAATGCACGGTTTTAAAGTGCAAAAATCCTGAGAGGGAAAAAAAAAATCAGGTAACCCTGTACCTTAATTGGTATGGGGTTTTTTTTTGCTATGCACTAGCCTTTCAAACTTTTATATGATCTTTGACGTTCTTTAAGTATTTCCAAATATTTCATGAAAAAGAAAATTAAAAAGGTTTTACTCTGGTCCCTATCCCTCTTTATATTGTTGCTCATTGTTTTTTCCAGCATCCTATACTTTAATAAGGACAAAATCCAAACAGCAATTCTCGATTACTTTCAAGAAAACCTTGAGGTTCCGCTGGAGATTGGAGAAGCTGAAATAAGCCTCAGTAAATTCCCAAAAGCATCCTTAAAGTTTAATTCTATTTTCTCCCCCGGATTAAAAAACAACATCACAGACACCCTAATTGCGGCTGAAAAGGTTTTCTTTCTTTTTGACCTATGGGAAATTGTCAAAGGAAACCTGATCATTGAAGAAATTGATATTGAAAATGCAAACATCAATATCGTTCAATTAAAAAATGAATATAACAATTTTACAATATGGAAAAAATCTTCCTCCGCTGAAAATCAATTATTTACACTATCACAAATTCAATTTTTTGATGTAAATTTTCGTCTTTTTGATCAAAGACAAAACCTAAATATCGAAATAGACATAATAAACAATAGCCTCTCAGGGAATTTTTCCAAAACAATAATGGACATTCAAAGTCAAGGAAAATTTATTGTTCATGAGTTGATCACAGAAGGTTTTTCTTTAGCCAAACCAAAAGAGCTTAATGCAAATTTTAGTATAAACATAAAAGACAATGAAGATCTATTTTTTTCTGGAGAAGCACAGTTGTTAAATTCGAATTTTACATTTGAAGGCCTGAACAAAAAGGATCAAATATCATTCGACATTTATTCCCAAGATTTAAAATTGCAAAATGCTGAATCTTTTTTAAGAGAACAGAAAATTATTGACCAACTGGAATGGGGTTTATCAGGCATGGCTGGTTGCGCATTTAACTACCATTCCAAAACAGCAGAAAAACCCACTTACAAGCTGAAATTCAATTCGGAGGACTCCAAATTACTCAAAACAAATGGCTTAGAAATCAGAAACTTAAATCTAAAAGGCAGCTATTCCCAAAATCAAAAATTCGACTTACTTCAATTAGAAAATTTTTCTGGTCAAACACCTGATGGAGAATTAAGTGGAAACTTGAGCATCCAAGACTTAAACAATCCATTTTTAAAACTTAAGTTAAATTCTACTCTCAGTTTAGAAGAATTATTACTCATAAATCCAATTGATACCATCAACAGCGCTGAGGGAAAAGTTAGGATAAGCTTAGATCTTGAAAACCAATTCAAATCATTCAAAAAAATAAGTTCACGAGATCTAAAAAACATTAAAACCAATGGAAGTATAAGTTTAGATGCCTGTGAATTACAGTTCAAATCTTGGGAAAAACCTATTACTAAATTAAACGGCGATTTAACCTTTAACAACCAACTCATTGATTTTACGCGATTGTTTTTCAAATTCAAACAAAGTGACGTCTATTTGGATGGAAGTTTTGCCAATGTGGTCAATTATCTCGCAGTAAAGAATGAAAAATTAAAAGTGAATTGTAAGCTCACTTCACAAAACATACTCTTGGAAGACTTTATTAAAAGCGAATCCCAAGGAAACGATTCTTACAATTTGAATTTCACCAATAACATACTTGTGGACCTTAATGTTGATGTTCAAAATTTTGAAATGAAGAAATTTTCCGCAAAAGACATTAAAGGGAACCTAATTATTAAAAATGGAATCATCAGCGTTGAAAATCTTCAACTGGATTCTGATGAAGGCCATTATGATGGAAACCTAAAAATCAATACTCGAAATAAGGAACAATTTGCGATCGATGCCAATTTAGATTTTGAGGGAATTAATATTCATGGTTTATTTGAAAGCTTTGATAATTTTGGCCAATCAGCAATCACTTCTAGTAATATTTTTGGAACTGCAAAGGGACAGCTAATCTTTCGAGCTTTTTCGGACTCCCAACTTTCCATTTTCCCAGGCAGCATTTTACTTGAGTCCGACATTAAAATAAGTGATGGTCACATTAAAGATTATGAGCCAATGTTGGAACTTTCAAAATTCTCCAACATTGAAGACCTTAAAGACGTGTATTTCCACTCCTTGGCAAATCATATTAGCATTAAAAACTCTGTGATCCATATTCCAATTATGAATATTGAAAGCAATGTTTTAAACCTTCAAATAAGCGGATCTCATGGCTTTGACAATGTGGTTGACTACCGCGTAAAGCTTAAGGCCAGCGACGCCTTGTTCAACAAAAGAAAAAAGAATAAAAAGCCCAATGAATTTGATGAACACCTTCAATTAAATGAAAGAAAGGATGATCATTTTATCTACATTAAGATGCACGGGCCATTGGAAAACATAAAAATTGAATTGGATAATAAGTCAATTGGAAAATCCATAGGCCAAGATTTAAAGAATCAGAAAAAAGAGCTGAAAAATATTTTCAAAAAGGAAAAGAAGGATAAAAAAACAGACGATCCGGGTATCATTTACGACTGGGACGATGATGATGACGGAGAAGAGGATAATTAATTTTCACATAACATTCTTTGGTAAAAGGTGCTGAATATCTAAGTATATTTGCCGAAGAATTGAACCGGTTTGATGAAATCCACATTTATCCTTGCTCTTACGGCTCTTAGTTTATTTCTTTCAGCTCAAAGCGAGAGACTTAGTATTGTCCAATATAACCTAATGTGGTTCCGAACCTCAGCACCCTGTACCCATAACCAAAGCGCCACGGCAAGAGATGGCGAGCTGGAAACGATTTTCAACTATTTGAGTCCAGATATTTTTATAGTTAATGAACTTGGTGCTAATCCATCCAACGCCCCTTTTATTAATAGTAGTATTCTTAATAAAAATTCCAACCGTTACCATCATGCAAGTTTCACCAGCAACGGATCGAGCTTAAGCAACATGATGTTTTACGACTCTTCCAAGGTGGTGTTATATGATCAAGATTTTATTGAAAAAGATTTGTCCAACAATTCACTCGTAAGGGGAATTGACGTTTATAAAATGTATTATAAGGATCCTAAATTTTCCCTTGGAGCTGATACTGTTTATTTCACCGTGATTACCGCCCATCTAAAAGCCGGAAGCACCAATGCAGATGTCTTTCAACGATTAGATGCCACAGAAGCCTTAATGGATTATTTAGAAAACTACTTGCATGATGAAAATGTGATTTTTGGTGGTGATTTTAATGTAAAAACGAATAGCGAACCAGCATTCTTAAAATTGGTAAACTACAGCAACGCACCCAATGAAAATTTCCTTGATCCTGTAAATCAATTAGGAGCTTGGGGTAGTAATTCAAATTATGCCGCCTACCATACTCAAAGTACTAGAAGCGCTGCAAGCGGATGTCATTCTGGAGGCGGTTTAGATGATCGTTTTGATTTTCTATTGATTTCTGATGAAATAAAAAACGGTACCAACAAGGTGAAATACGTACCTAACTCATACAGCACTATTGGTCAGGATGGCAATCATTATAATAGCTCTGTAAATAGCGGCACAAACGGAAATGTTCCCTCCACGATTGCGGATGCCCTTTACGATTTTAGCGACCATTTACCAGTAAGGTTAGAGATTGACATTACAAAATCAAATATCGGTTTGGCCGAAAAGCCACTTGAAGAAAGAGTTGAATATAACAATCCAATACAGGATCAATTAAGAATCAATTTTAAAATTGAGCTTAGCGAAAATGTTGAGATAAAAATATTGAACCTTACGGGTAGCGTTGTTTTTGAAGGGAGTTTAGAAGCCGGATCCAAAGAAAAAATTTACAATACCCAAGCACTTGCAAAGGGGATTTATTTGATGAGTTTAAGATCCATGTCAGGCGAGGTTATTACCAAAAAGATTATTAAAAAATAATGTTGAAGTATTTTTATTCCATCATCACCCTTTTAACTTGTTTGCAACTTTCGGCACAAGAGAGTTTCGATAGCAAACAAACCACCTCTAGTAATGTAAGGCTCACCGTAACCAATATTGGAACTTTTGGTAATTCATTGGACGGTTATAGAGATGGAACAGGAAACCCATCCTGTGAATATCCTGCTGGTTCTGGAATTGAACATTTATTCGAATCTGGCATTTGGTTAGGTGGAATTTCCAACAATGGTATTGCAGTATCTACCTCAGCATACGACAATACCTCTGGCTACACACCCGGAGCGCCTGGTTTTGAAATGACTGCGGAATTAGGGGCTGCACTAATTGAAAGAAGTTCCCTTTTTGACAGTAAATTTTATGATCCTCGGGCTGTTTCTCATCAAGATTTTATAGCCCGCTTTTCCGATAAAAATGACAGGGTACCAACAGCAAGCGGGGATGGACCTTTTATCCAAAACCACGACAATATAATGAACGTGGATGTGACCATGGAAACCTACAACTGGAACTTCAATTTCAGTGACTTTATGGTGATTGTGAATATTGAATGTGTAAACAATGGCGCCAATACCTATGAGGATTTTTATGCAGCACTTTGGGGAAATACGGTTGTTCGAAATGTGAACCTTACCCCGGCCGGATCTGGAGGAGCTGAATTCTACAATAAAGGAGGAAATGGTTTTATGGATTCCTTATCTATGGCTTATTGTTATGATGCACAAGGAGATTTAGGTTTTACAGAAAGTTATATCGGTCAACGTTTTTTAGGCGGCCAAGATAAAAATGGATTTCACCATCCAAAATTAGATTCCACTTTTAATCTTCAAACTCAGAAATGGGAATTGGATGATTTTAATTTGATTTACAATGCTTGGACTTTCAACGGAACTGCAGATCCTATTTATTTCTTCCCAGGAAATGAACAAGCTCGATATGCTAAAATGGTAAATGGCCTAAACCAACATCCATGTTGGGATGATCCAACCGGAAGTGCATGTACTGGTAGCATAAGTAGAGATATTCAAGCAGAAATTAATACTGCAGGAAACCGATCTGATTTAGTTTCAGCAGGACCATTTGCTGATTTTGCCCCAGGGGATACCATCAGTTTTGCTTTCGCTTATGTGCTAGCACGAAAAAACGACGATGGCAATCCAAATTCAGACAATACCTATGAGCAGCGTTTAAATTTGATGAGCAATTCCACCTGGGCGCAACAAGCTTTTAACGGAGAAGATCAAAATTTTAATGGTGTTTTGGATAGCGCTGAAGACTCTAATGGAGATGGCATTTTGACTCGTTATATTTTACCCACACCTCCAGAAACTCCTCACACTAGAGTAATTCCAGGCGACAATTCCATTGACATTTATTGGGCCGATAATTCCAGAAATACAATTGACCCTATTAGCAACGAAAAGGATTTTGAAGGATTTAGAGTTTATCTTTCTAAGTTGGGTTTTGATGTTGAAGGAGTACAAGATTTGGCTCAAAGTTTTAATCTTATTTCGGAATACGATATTAAGGCAAATGGCTTTTTTAAAGAAACAGGTTTCGATTCAGTTCGTTTGGCCAGTCCTAAATACTTTGATGGCGATACTACCGCCTATTTATATAAATACAGCGTTGAAAACATCCCCAATGGATGGCAATACGCAGTAGCAATTACAGCCTTTGATAGAGGAAATCCAGAATC
>CAKZNE010000322.1 GCA_937129395.1 uncultured Cryomorphaceae bacterium
GTCTTAAAATTGAGGCTTCAGATAAAAAGGAGAATGAAATGACTTGGAATAGTTTTGAATACGATAACAATTGGTTCAATGCTCGTTTGAATTTTAAAACAATGCAAGTGATGGATTCATCTAATATGGATGTGGCGAATCGTTTGATTGATATTTTAAAAAAAGCACAAGAATTAAATCCATCTTTTTTACAAAATGATAAAAACTTGAATGTGGTTACCGAGGCTAATTTCAAAATGAAATGGGGGATAGGTAGTAGTTCAACTTTGATTAATAACGTGGCAAAATGGGCCGATATTAATCCGTATGATTTATTGGCTAAAACTTTCAAGGGTTCTGGCTACGATATTGCTTGTGCCAATTCTAGAAAGGCAATTTTTTATCAAATTATTGATGAAAATCCAACTGTTTCTGAAGTGAGTTATGTGCCGGAATGTACAGAGCAAATGATGTTTTTGTATTTGGGTGAAAAAGCCAATTCTCAAAATGGAATGACTTATTCTGCTTCTGGAACTT
This sequence comes from uncultured Cryomorphaceae bacterium, assembly GCA_937129395.1. GTDB lineage: Bacteria > Bacteroidota > Bacteroidia > Flavobacteriales > Schleiferiaceae > CAKZNE01. The sequence continues at coordinate 517 of CAKZNE010000322.1, forward strand.
ACGTTTATGTAGCTGAACTAATGAAATGTGGTCTTACTTATACGGATACAGCTATTGTAACAGTTGTAATCCCAACTTGTCCTACTCCAACTTCAATTGTCGCAAATACGCTTTCTACAAGCAGTGCTTCGGTAGTATTTGATACAATAGGGTTTGGCTCATCTGCAACCTTTGTGGTTGAATATGGTCCAGCAGGATTTAATTTAGGATCAGGTACTAAAGTGGCTTTGACTAATGTAAACTCAACAACTATAACAGGAATGACTCAAAACCTTTGTCAAGAAGTGTATATGAGAGTGGTTTGTTCTCCAGGAGATACGAGTTTTGCTGCTGGCCCAGTGGCTATGTGTCCAGATGAAGTTCCTTGTGATGATATGGATGCTTATGCTGTTGGTAACAATTCTGATCAATCAGCATTGTTTATTGGATGGCAAGGTGGTGGTGCTGCCGCTTGGGGGGATGCTGAGTTTACTACAGCTCAAGCTGAAACGGCTCCAAATTCTTTGAGAATTACGGATCTTGGAACAGCGGGCTTATCAGATGTTGTTGCTTATTTTGATACCATTAATACTGGTGCATGGGAAATTACTTTTGATATGTATGTTCCCACAACTACAGGTGGATATTTTAATATTCAGCAAAACCATGCTTTAAATGGGGTAGGTAACCAATGGAATGCAGAGTTGTATTTCCAACCAAATGGTTCTTGTCAAATTCAACATTCTGCCGCTGCTACGGTGATTGGTTCTTTCAATTACACTCAAGGTCAGTGGGGAGAAATGAAAACTATTATTGATATCGCAAATGATAGTATTTGGTTCCTATGGGACGGAGTATCTACAGGTTTAGGATATGATTATTCTGCAGCCAATGCAGGTCAACCACTTCAGTTTAACGGTGTAAACTTCTTCTCAGGAGTGCTCGCGGGTTCTACTTATAGTTTTGATATGTATGTAGATAATTTCTGTGTAACACCTCATACACCTTCAACGGTTTGTGCGGATCCTACTAACCTAGCTGCAACGATTGTACGTTGTGATAGTGTTGAGTTAGCTTGGACTTCCGGTTCAACTACTCTTAGTTCAGAAATTCAATGGGGAGCAACAGGTTTTGCACTTGGATCCGTTCCAACGGTTGCTTCAACAGCTAACCCAATGATGATTACTGGACTAAGCCCAAATACTACTTACGATTTCTATGTAAGAGACCTTTGTGCTGCGGATACTAGTGTATGGGTTGGACCAAACACTTTTAGTACAGGAGATCTTGGTAAGCCAGTAGCCGCAATGGCAACACCAGTTGTAGGAACAGCAGGAGCTACTTTCCAAAATGTAACTTTCGATGGTAGTTCTTCTACAGGAAGTGGAAATACATATTTTTGGAGATATGGTGACGGTTCTACTGGAACTGGAGCAACTCCAGATCATGATTACACCATGAACACAAACTATACAGTTACTTTAATCGTAACAAACGCTTGTGGTGTAGATTCCATAACTGGAACAGTTACAACCCAAGGAATTGGACTTAATGAGAATGCTTTAAGCAGAAGCCTACAGATTTACCCTAACCCATCTGTGGATGTGGTAAATATTAGCTTTGATGCCTTTAGCAATCAATCCGCTCAAATCCGCTTACTAGACCTTAATGGAAAAGTAATAATGGTAATTCAAGAAAATGATCTGAACGGAAGTTATGATGGTACACTTGATATTAGCAAATTGGCTAAGGGAATCTATATGTTAGAAATTAACAGCGGAGACCTTAAAGCAAATAGAAGAGTTATTAAGAAGTAGAAATACTCTCAATAATTAGATAAGAAAAGCCCTCGATGAATTTCATCGAGGGCTTTTTGTTTTAGACCCTAGTTGATTAAAAAAATATCGACCAGCAAAAAGAGGTACAATATATTTGGAAATTCAACCGGTTCAAAGTGAAAAGGCTATGTTGAATAAACTTGAAGTTATGCAACAGTGGTTGACTCAAGAAGGATATATTGTGACTACTATTTTAAATAGTCCCATTTATCCAAAAAAATAAACAAGATGAAAAAAGTTCAAGCTTGCAGAATACTTTTTGAAGGAAACTTACCATTTGATTTCTTGAAAATGATGTTGGATTTTTCTCAGGAGCTAATTAGCCAGGTTCATTCTAGCCAAATTGAAAGGTTTAGTTATGTGTGTGGGGGTTCTGTGAGGAATATAGGGAAGGATTTAAAACTTACTAAATTAAACTTAGATAAGTTTGAAAAAGATGTATCAGAAAATGGAATAAAGCGTTTGGATTTTTATAAACTTTCTCCTAATTATGTTTACAAGGCTCTTGATATTGATTTTTCGATTGCTTTCGCACAAGAGCCACGATTTTCAAAAATTAAATCATTGGTGCTTCATTTTGAAATATTTGAGAATACTAAATCTTTGAATATTAAAGCTCAAAACCTTCTTAAAAAACTACTAAACTGGCTTTCATCCCAAAAGTTAAAGATTAACTATTCTTGCCTATTATTAATGGACAAAGCTAAAGGGCCAGGGTTTTTTATTAATGGAGTAGGAAATCAAGGGCTAACAAATTATGAAGGGCAAGTATGTCAAAAATGGTTCTTGTTTAAGGATAAATCAGACCACAAAGTCATTGACATATTTTGGGCGACTGTTTTAAATGAGCAACATATAATGGGTAATTTTTCTCAAATAGAAATTGAAAGGTATTTTGAGGAAGAATCCTTTGAAGATCAGAAACTTTATACCCTTCTTTTGCCAATGCCATTGCATGAATTTAACTCTGAAGTATTTGAGAATGATCCTTATATAAATAAAATCAGAAAGCTTTTTAAAGAAAAAGGCATACTATATTAAAAACAAACAAAAATGATAAACAAGATCTCAAAAATAAAGTATATTCTAATTCTTGTTTTGAGTTCTCTGGGACTTTCAGCTCAAGTAGAATTTAATTATACTTACGATAGAAATGGGAATAGAATAACCCGAAATGCAATTCATTTAAAAGCGGTAAGCGGGAGTTCAAACTCTACCTCATTTGATAATAATATGATAAGTGAATCAAATGTGGATACCGTTTATTTCAGCATTTCAAAAGGTAAAATGGAGATCAATATTTTTCCAAACCCCACTTATGAATCAATTAAAATAAAGGCTAGCACAGATAATTTGAAAATCAAAGAGTTAAGGGTCTATGCGACGGATGGTAAAATAGTTTTTAAACAACAGAACTTAGTTGGTGATCAAATTGTAGACTTTACCAATTATTCTAAAGGGACCTATATTCTTTGGTTAAACTTGGACGGGAATATTAGACGGGAGGTTGTTATAAAAGAATAGGTTAATAATTTCAAACAAGAAAAATGGGTCTCCATAAATTGAATCAAATAGCCTAATAATTGTTGAAATTCGCATTCAAATTTCTATAAACATCACTATTTCTTAATTGGATAGGCTTCTAAAACCATTTCCTTCCCATCAAAAACACCATAAGTAAAATATTGTATCCAGTCACCCAAGTTTATATAATGAGAGTTTTCCTTTAATTCAATATTTAAAGGCAGGTGACGGTGGCCAAAAACAAAATAATCATAATGCTGCTTTTCCAACATTTCTTTGGAATAAATAGCAAGCCATTCTTTGTCTTCTCCTAAAAACTCAGCATCAGATTCACCCGTTTTGGCTCTACTAGCTCGGCTAAAATAGTTTGCCAAACCAATTCCAAAATTAGGATGTAATCGGGCGAAGCACCATTGTAAAAAACGATTGGCGAATACCTTTTTAATAAACTTATATCCATAATCACCAGGTCCTAAGCCATCTCCATGACCGATATAAAACTTTTTCCCATTCCATTCCCTTTCAATAGGTTTACGGTAAAGTTCGGCTCCAATTTCTTTAGGCAAATAATCGAAAATCCACATATCGTGGTTACCAGTAAAAATATGAATGGGAATTCCCGAGTCTCTTATTTCGGCCAGCTTTCCAAGAACGCGCACAAAGCCACGAGGAACAGCTTGTTTGTATTCAAACCAAAAATCAAAAAGATCACCTACAATAAAAATTTCGTGGGCATCTACCCTTATTTCGTCCAGCCATTTTACAAAATGCTTTTCTCTTTCCAAACTTTTCTCAAAAGTAGGAACACCAAAATGTTGATCGGAGGCAAAGTAGATTTTTTTTCCTTCAGGCAATTGCATGTAGGCGAAGATATTAAGAATTTGAATGTGGAAATAAACGAAAAAAGCCCATCAAAAAACGATGGGCTTCAAAAACTTATAAAAGGATATTATTATTTTGCTTCTGCATATCTGCGAGCCACTTCAGCCCAATTTACCACATTGAAAAATGCGCCAACATAATCCGGTCTGCGGTTTTGATATTTTAAATAGTAAGCATGTTCCCAAACATCAATTCCTAAAATAGGAGTTCCTTTTACCTCAGCCAAATCCATCATAGGATTGTCTTGGTTAGGACTGGAAGTTACTTTAAGGTTTCCGCTAGCGTCAACAATTAACCATGCCCAACCAGAGCCAAAACGAGTGGCAGCTGCTTTTGAAAATTCAGCTTTAAAATCATCAAAAGATCCAAAAGTGCTTGTAATAGCATCTCCTAATTCTCCTTCTGGAATTCCGCCTTCATTTGGCCCCATTACGGTCCAAAACAAACTGTGATTGTAAAATCCACCGCCATTATTTCTTACAGCGCCGGAATGTTGAGAGACATTGGCTAAAATTTCTTCGATAGTTTTACCTTCCAAATCAGTTCCTGCAATAGCTCCATTAAGATTATTGGTATAACCCGCATGATGCTTACCATGGTGAATTTCCATGGTTTGTGCGTCGATATAGGGTTCTAAAGCCTGATGTGAATAAGGCAATTCAGGTAATTCAAATGCCATAGTTATATAGGTTTATTTATTAAAATTTAATTTTGATAAAGATAACAAAGCTTGTTTGAATTTGAAGGGGATTTTAAATAATCAATATGATTTCATTGGTTTCGCTTATTTATTTGTTTCAAGGTTCTAAAAAATTTGAGAATCTTTCATTTCATCACCGCTTTTCTCTAAATTTCCATTTCCTAAATTGAAATATGACCAAGACTAATTTTCAAACTTATAATGCCTCTGCTGGAGCAGGAAAAACCTATAGTTTGGTTCGCAATTATTTAAAAATTTGTCTGCGTTCAAAAAATTCAAATTCATTCCGATCCATTTTGGCCATCACTTTCACCAATAAAGCGGCCCAAGAAATGAAGGAAAGAATTATTAGGGCCTTAACTGGTTTTAGTAATTACCCAAATTGTGGAAAAGATGAAGGAATGTTTGAAGATTTAGTCTTGGAGTTAAAACTTAAACCGACCGACTTAAAAGAACGGAGCAATGAAGTTCTAAGACAAATTTTACATCAATACTCGGCATTTTCGGTATCTACCATTGATAAGTTTACCAACAGACTAATCCGAACTTTTGCTCAAGATTTAAAATTGAGTGTGAATTATGAGGTGGAATTAGACAGCGGAAGAATTTTAGATGAGGCTATTGATAAAATGCTTTCGGATTTGGAAGAAGATAAAGCCCTCGCCAAAATCCTAATCCAGTATCTAAACTCTCAGTTAGAAGAAGGGAAATCTCCACGAACGGAATTACCCTTAAAAGCAATGGCTTATAATCTTTTTAGGGAAAACTCGATTCCCGCTATTAAAGCTTTACAAAACATTAACAACCAAGAATTTATAAATATAAGGAAAGAGCTTTTTAAAAGAAATAAAAGTATTGAAGAGAATTTGCAGACTAAGGCCAAAAACATCCTCAATTTCATAGATAATCAAGGAATTCCTCATGGATTATTTTCCTCTGGCTACCTTCCTAAGTATCTGATTAAATGTAGTGTTGGGAAACCTCTACTGCCAGCTAAGACAGTTTTAGGGCAAATTAATGGTGAAAGGGCTTTATATGCCACTGCCAAGAAAAAACAAGGGGAAGTTTTAATCGACCCCATTGAATCTTCATTGCTTAATTCTTTGCAGGAATATTTAAACTATTTGCAGGAGAACTATACTGTTTACAGCATTTCCAAAATGATACTTTCCAACCTTATGGGGATGGCGGTATTAAAAGAAATTGAAAAGAACCTGGAAGAAATTAAAAGCAATACCAATAGACTCCCAATTGGTGAATTTAATAAACTAGTTAGTGAAAAACTTCAAGACCAACCGGCTGCCTTTTTGTATGAACGAATAGGAGACAAATACCATAATTATTTCATTGATGAATTTCAAGATACCTCCATTCTTCAGTGGCAGAATATGAGGCCTTTGGTGAATAATGCGATGAGTCAAGGAGGTAGCACAATGCTTGTAGGAGATGGCAAACAAGCCATTTATAGATGGCGAGGAGGAGAAGTAGAACAATTCCTAAATCTTAGCGACAATACGGATACAGGAAATAAAATTAAAATTGCAACCAAAGAAATAGAACTCTACCAAAGAGAAACCATCCAGCTCCCATACAACTGGCGAAGCAAACAGCAAATTGTCGATTTCAACAACGGTTTTTTCCAAAGTATTTTGGAGGCAAAGGATAAGGACGGAAACAAGTTGGTTACAAATCTTGGACATCAAAATCTATATGAACAATCCTCCCAAAAAGTAAAAGGAGGCAGCGGTGGATATGTAAGTGTTAAAAGGATAAACTATAATCCAGAGGAAAAAGAAACTTTCGACTTAAATCAATGCCAGGAGGTTTTTGAAATCATTGAAAATGCTCTAGAAAGAGGCTATGAATTAAAAGATATAGCGGTACTTACTAGAAACAAAAAACATGGGGCTACTATTTCCAATTACTTAATAAACATGGAGATAGACATCATTAGTCCGGATAGTTTAAGTCTTGGTCAATCGGTAGAGGTTAGGGCCTTTATTTCTTTTCTCCAATTGTTTTTACGTCCAGATGACAAAGAAGGCGCCTTGGATTTTTGGAATTGGCTATTTGAAAAAAGAAAAATTGGAAACCCAGATGAAGAAAGGCATGATTTTCTAAAATTCCACACCAAACAAAATGAAAAGGAATTAGTACAATGGTTGGAAGAAGAATTAGAACATTTTAAATCAAAAAAATGGTTTTCGAGTTCCTTAACTGAAAAGACCTATGCCTTTTGTCAATTTTTTAAGGTCCCCTATCAAAACGACCCCTTCCTTCAAAGCCTTTTGGACGTAATTCACAATTACGAATGCAATGAAGATCAAGGAGAAACCGGTTTTATCCGTTGGTGGGAAAATCGGGGTGTAGAATATTTAGTGGATTTACCGGAAGATATGAATGCGGTGAGTATGATGACCATTCACAAATCCAAAGGCTTGGAGTTCCCCATAGTTATTTTGGCTTATGCCGATTGGAGAGCCTTTTCAGAAAAGGAAAGTGAGGCTTGGTTGTTACTTCCAGAAGAGGATTATTTCGGATTGCCATTGGCCAAGGTTGGTTTAAAAAAGGAAGAAAGTGGTTTGGAAGGAATGCAGCACTACAAAGACATATACGACCAGAATAAGGAAAATATAGTTCTCGATAATTTGAATTTGCTCTATGTTGCATTAACAAGACCCCAAGAGGAATTATACATTATAGGTTCCGCAGGAAGAAGCGATGAAAGTGGCAGGATAAGCGCCTATTTATCCCATTTCCAAGAATCTAAAGGATTGGATATTTTCAGCCCTTATGAAAGCGGCGAAAAGGGAGAAAATCAAGAAAAGAAGAGTAGCAAAGCCCGGGAAATTATATCCTACCAAATGGAAAAGGGAAAGGGCAAAGTGAAAACTGCCGTTGATGCTCCTAAGGATTGGAAAAAAGGAGAATCAAGCGCAACAATTTGGGGAAAAAAGGTGCATCAGGTTTTATCAAAAGTGAAAACAGGCCTTGATATTTTGGCCGAATTGGACAGCTTGAAAAAACAAAGTTCTCTTGAAGAGGATGAGTTTAATAAAATTGAAAAAATGGTGAATGCCGTAGTTCAGCACCCAAAATTAAAGAACTATTTTGTGGAAGGAGTAGAAGTTTTAAATGAAAATGAAATCCTAATCCCCCAAAGTAAATCCCTTCAACCAGACCGAATTGTTTTAAAAGATAATCACTTTTACATCATGGAATATAAAACCGGAAAAGCCTATCCTAGTCACGCGGATCAGGTTTTGGCTTACGCTGATGTGTTAACGCAAATGGGTTTTAAAAAGGGCGGTAATTTTCTTATTTATTTGGAAGAAGAAATTAAGGTGCTTGAGCTTTGAAAAATGAGATTTAGGAATCCTATATTTGTCCTTTAATCCACAATTGATCATACATGTACGGAAAGTTAAAAGAGCATTTAAGTGCAGAGCTAAAAGAAATTGAAGCTTCTGGTTTATTCAAAAAAGAAAGAATAATTACAAGCGAGCAAGGAGCGGAAATTACCGTTCAAGGCGGACAAAAAGTGTTGAATTTTTGCGCCAATAACTATTTAGGCCTTTCATCCCACCCTAAAGTGGTAGAAGCTGCTAAAGAAGCTTTAGATAGCCACGGTTTTGGAATGTCATCCGTAAGGTTTATTTGTGGTACCCAAGACATTCACAAAGAATTGGAACAAAAAATTGCAGACTTCCTTGGTACTGAAGACACCATTTTATACGCTGCCGCATTTGATGCCAATGGAGGAGTTTTTGAACCCTTATTAACCGCAGAAGATGCTATCATTTCCGATTCTTTAAACCATGCTTCTATTATTGATGGAGTCCGTTTGTGTAAAGCACAGCGCTACCGTTATGCAAATAATGATATGGCAGATTTGGAAGCCAAACTGATTGAAGCAAAGGACACCGCAAGATTTAAAATCATTGTTACAGACGGTGTTTTCTCCATGGATGGTTATGTGGCTCAATTGGATAAAATTTGTGATTTAGCCGAAAAATATGATGCCCTGGTAATGGTGGATGAATGCCATGCCACCGGTTTTATTGGAAAAACAGGAAGAGGAACCCACGAGCTAAATAATGTAATGGGTAGAATTGACATAATAACCGGAACACTTGGAAAAGCTTTAGGTGGCGCAATGGGTGGTTTTACTACTGGTAGAAAGGAAATAGTAGAAATGCTACGTCAGCGTTCTCGCCCTTATTTATTTTCAAATTCATTGGCTCCATCCATTGTAGGAGCATCCAATGCGGTTTTCGATTTGTTGAGCGAAAGCACCGCATTAAGAGATAAGCTAGAGAACAATGTAAACTACTTTAAAAAGGGAGTAAAAGCCGCAGGTTTCGACATTAAAGATGGTGACTCTGCCATTGTACCTATTATGCTTTATGATGCCGCACTGTCTCAAACATTTGCGGATAAATTACTGGAAGAGGGAATTTATGTAATCGGTTTCTTCTATCCTGTAGTACCTAAGGAACAAGCAAGAATTAGAGTACAACTATCCGCAGCCCACGAACCAGAGCATTTGGATAAAGCCATTGCCGCATTTACCAAAGTTGGTAAAGAATTGGGAGTTATTTAAATTCTAAAAACATTAAATACGATCTATCGGAAGCAGCCTTGAATCTTTTAAGGCTGCTGTTCGGTGGCCAGCAATTTTTAGGTAGTCTTCATTGCTGGCAAACTTTAAGAAAGCTTCCTTGCTAGCATGTTTTACCAAAAGCATCAAATCCCATTTTTCAGTTTGGGGTCCAATTAAAAAAGCATTGCATTTTCCCTGAAACAGGAGTTCGCTTCCCGCTTTTTTTAAAAATGGAAGGGTATTCTGCATATAAAGTTCGTATGCCCTTTCCCCCGAAATGTCCTGATGAATTTGAAGATGCGGAAACTCCGAATAATCCGCTATTTCTTTAAATTTTAAAAGGTTGAGCATGATCACTTCGCCTTTTCCAGGTTTTTGAAAGAAATTTTTCCCTTCTTCAGGATTTACTTCGATAAAGGTTTTTCCAGGCATTTCGCTATTAGTTTAAAAAGCTAAAATAAGGCATGGATTTGTTTTTTTCAGCTTAACGGAGTGAAAAGACCAATTCACCAATTCCACCTTTAATTTTCGGAAAGTTTAGCTCAGTTTTGGCCTAAAATCTACGGTTATGAAAAAATTAATTCCCCTTTTATGGTTTAGCCTTTTCCTGAATCTAAGTTTTGGGCAAAGCCTTTTCCAACAGTTAAGCGCTTATAATTTCAATTGGGAAAAGTATAAGGACCAACTGCCTGAAAGAAAAGCCTATTTTAATTTAAATGAAGTGGAAATAGTTCAATTGCATTTGAGCTATGCATTGCCAATTTTAAAAGAAAACACCTCCAATTACAGTTTAGAAAATCAAAAGAAAAGAGCTCTTCTAATTGAACATTTAGAGAACTATAAGAATGAAGGTCGATTTCCAATTAATTATGAAAAAGCCGGTAGGATTCCTGTATTTATTGACAAACATAAAACCCATTGTGCCGTAGCTTTTTTATTGCAAAAATCGGGTAATGAAAATCTTGCTTTGGATATTTCCAATGATTTTAATTTGGATTGGATCAAGGATATTCATAATCCAAAACTGCTGGAATGGCAAATAGAGTCTGGTTTTAGCTTGGAAGAATTAAAATTGATTCAAGGAGCATATTTTAATTATTCTGCTGACGGAAGAACAAGATGGGATCGCTATCAAATTCCCCAAGAGCCGCAAGTTGGAATTGATAATTACAATACTGATGGATTGATTTCACTTTCAAAAGATTCCATTAAAAGAACGGGAATTTGGCTGAAAGGCGAAGGCGAAAATGGGATTTTAAACGGGAAATGGATTCAAAATGCCTATAACGGAAAATTGTGGATTGAAGGATTTTACAATAATGGAAATAGAACCGGACAATGGAAGGAATATTACCAAGGAACAAAGATTTTATGTAGAACTGAAAATTGGAGAAACAACAAATTAAATGGCCTTCGAAAACGATTTAACCGTCAAGGCGAACTCATTGAAATTATTGATTTTAAAAACGGAAATGCCATATCCAAAATAAATTACGATTTGGAAAAGGGCCTACAATATATCCGTAAACCAATTGGCGGAAACGAAATGCAAACCGAAATATTAAGTGTAAAAGGAAGGCTGTTGGCGAGTGGAATTGAAGAAATTCATAACCCTGGAAACTTAGAGTGGTTTCAGGATATTGAGCTCACCGCATTAAACCAATTTGCCCTTGATGCAAAACAGGAGCTGGAGCCGAAGTTTTCGCTTGGGGGCTATAATTCATTTCAAAATAAAAGCTACCAAAACCAGACTTTAGTAAAATATAAAAAGCAATGCGTTTGGGTCTATTACCGCGAAAACTGGACAAAAAACGAATCAAACCAAACGCTATTGCTGGAAAGCTACCCTCATTTTGCTCCTGAGATACTTACTGCCTTTCAATTTATTAATCCAAAAATAAAATCAGTACTTTTTGATTCCATAGTTTTAAGTTATATGGATGATAAAGCTTTGGAATTGCAGGCATCCACAAAGAGTGAAAAATACCATCTTCATTTAGCCTATTATCCAAATCCGAAGTTTCAAAAGGTAAATAATGAGAACTATTTTTTGGGAAAAGCAAAAAGTGAGATACCTCTATTAACTAATGGAATCGCAGAGCAAGGCCAGTTTAATGAAAAGGGAGAAAAATCAGGGCTTTGGAAATATTTTAATTCTAAAGGTCAACTTTATAGGATGGAAGATTATAGAGTAGAGCATCAAAATAGGGCGCTACTTGGGCAACCAAAAATAGTGTCGGGTGGGTTTTGATTGAATCGAATAATGGTATTTCCGGAGGTATACTTGTCTTTGAAAAAGAAACGCCACTAAACGAGAAAGCCTTGTTCATTTTCACATTCCCCCGCTAACCGAAAATTATTAATCCGCACAACAACTAGACTTATGTTTTACAGCTTAAAAGTCAGCTTTTAGCTGACTTCTTTACTTTAAATCGTTGTTTTATTTTTTGTATCATTGAAGTCAGGTATAAGCTGACTTACTAACTATGAGACCTAAAAACATTTCAACACAATCCAATCAAATTCTGACTTACTTCAATCGGATGGACAAGGACTGTTTTGTTTTTGCTGATGCAATAAACGCATTACCAAAATCAAGCTATAGTGCTTTAAAGGAATTGCTCAGCGCAATGGTTAAAAGAGGTTTGTTAATGCGATTAAAAAAAGGCTTGTATTATATTATTCCTTTCGAAAAAGATGCTGAAATTTTTATGCCTGATTGGCATATTATCGCTGGTAATCTAGTAAGGGGAGGGGACCATTATATTGGATATTACTCTGCTTTGCAAATTCATAACTTGATTACTCAGCCATCTTTAAAGGAACAAATAGTTGTTTCAAAACAGATTCGTCCCTCTACAATTAAAATAAAAGGAGTTGATTTTCAATTCATATTTCATAATGAAAAACACTTTTTTGGATCTAAAAAAATATGGATTGATAGTTTTAATAAAGTACTGTGTTCTGACCTAGAAAAAACATTTGTTGATTGTCTTTTTAAACCTGACTATGCAGGTGGAATTGTAGAGGTAGCAAGAGCCATTTATGCATCAAAAGATAAAATCAGATTCGACAAACTATTGGAATATGCCGAGAAATTTAAATCACAAGCTGTTATTAAACGACTTGGGTTCCTTTTGGAAATATTAGAAATAGAAACAGATATTATTCCTAAAATGAATAAGCTAAAAACTGATTCTTATGTGATTTTAGACACCGAACTACCAAAGTCAGGAAAAATGATTAGCCGTTGGAGTATCCAACAAAACTTAGAAACAGAAACCATTAAGTCTGCCATTTACACATGATTAAACCAGGAGAAATACAAAACAAGGCTCGGGAATTTGGTGTGCGAGATCAGCAAATTGAAAAAGACTATGTTCTCTCATGGATTCTGCAAGGAATATCTCAGCATGTGGAATTGTCTAAAGCACTTGCATTTAAAGGTGGTACTGTTTTAAAGAAAGTCTATTTTGAAGATTATCGATTTTCTGAAGATTTGGATTACACACTACTTGACAATAACATTTCCAATGAACAAATATTTGAATGGTTTGATGAAGTATTCGAATACATAAGCGAAGAAGTAATCATTCCACTAGAGATAATTGAAAATAACGAACATGAAGATGGAGGGATTAATTTTTACATCAGTTATGTTGGCCCACTCGGCGGTTTAGGGGCCAACAAAAAAGTGAAAGTTGATATTTCAAGAAGTGAAAATTTGGTTTTTGAGCCAGCAATGAATAACGTTTTTTGCAGGTATTCGGATCAAGGAGAACATCAATTACTTTGTTATTCTTTAGACGAGGTATTGGTTGAAAAATTGCGATCAGTAATGCAGAGAATGTAAGCTCGGGATTTTTACGACATCTGGTATTTATTAGTTGTTCATGAAATGGATGTTGATATCTATATTAATGAATTCAAAACAAAATGCGAAAATAAAGATGTAAACCCTGTTGATTTTCACAAAAAATTGGAACAACGAATACCACAATATAAAGGAAGGTGGCAAAAATCTATGGTTGACCAAATACAGAACTTGCCCGATTTTGAAACTGTATTAAGAGAAGTAATGCGTCACTTGAAAAAACTTGAACTCAAATGATTACAAAGGGAAAATTTTAACGCTTTCTAAAAAACCCTCTCAGGTAAAAATGCTCGAGTTCTGCTTAAAATGCTACGACAAGGTAGATTATAGAGTAGAGCATCAAAATAGGGCGCTACTTGGGCAACCAAAAATAGTGTCGGGTGGATTTTGATTGAATTGAATAATGGTAAAACCACCTTTGTTGATTTCTCCGCAACCCTGAAAGCCAATATGTTGCAAATAATTATTGATCTCGAGTTTAAAACTCTTCTTTTTTAAAACCGTGAAACTAGGGTTTGAATTCTTTGAAACTTGAATAACTAAACCCAATTCGTCTTGTTCAATGATCATTTCCAGTTCCTGGGAACTAAAACAGTTACTCGTCAAGGTTTTAATCTTAAGGACATCCCCATTTTCCATGTTTGACCAAAGGGGACCTTGCTCTTGAATGATCTTTTGGGAGCTGCTACTCAACAAAATGCAAAGGAAGGTGAAAAATAAAAACCCTTGTATTTTCGATTTAATCCATAACATATTCGGAATAACGAAGGGGGTAGATGGAATGTATTTCTCGCAGCATATTTTTATCCATTAGGGTGGGTGAGTCCAAAAGATCCCAGTAATTTTTTTGGAATCTTTTTTCGGCAAATTCCGCTCGTAATTCATTTATTGCTCTAAAAATTTCACTTCGCCAAAAGCTATATTTCCTATAATTTAAGTTTGGAGAATAGGAGGCTGAAATCATATAATTGGGCACAAGTACATCTCCTGCTAGTCTATAGGTGGCGCTGTCCAAGATTGGATCATAACGTTTCCCAGAACTTAGCATTCGTTTTATTTTGCCAACAATAATACTGTCATTTACCTTGGATCCCTCCAAAATGCATTCGCCTGTGCTAAAATCTAAAACAATAATATTTCGCCTTAAAACACTCATTGGTTTTTCAAGCTCCCGGTTTACATAATTTTGATAGTTAAAATCCAATTTTTCGAGCCTAGGACGAGCTTCTTCCTGCTCACAGGACAAAACAGAAAGCAACAAAAAAAGAAAAGAAAGTTCTTTAAGCATTTTAAAATTTAAAATAAATTAGCAATAGATTCTTTTCCCAAAACACGGAAGGAATCGCCTAAACAAAGCTTTTTTCCATCTTGATTTTCAGCCATAAAAGTATTTATGCTTAAATAATAAGGATTGGGATATTCGTTTAATAAACAAGAGTCGTTTAGCATTTCCAAACGCTTATCCATAAAAGATTTTACAAAGGTTTTGTCGGCCTCGCCTGTTAATGGATTTCTGGGCGGTACGCTGCACCTTGCTCTTGGACTTAATCCAAACATTTCTACTTCGCCAATACTAAATTTTACAGCATTATTCTCTGCCTTACTCCGGAATAAATTTTCTTCTTCATAAGCTTCCATTCCATCCAATTCTAAATTTATTCGGAAGCGTTGACGGAAATCTTCAAGGCTTATCTCCGGGAATTTTTCATGCAATTCTACCAAGGAGGCCTTGCTCACAACGGTAACACTGCCAACCTTTGGCATATCCTGTAATTCACCTTTTTTATTGTGACTTAAATGGATGTCGAGTTCGAAAAAATCACTTAGGTATTCGTTTAATTTTGGATTTCCCTCTCGAAGTTCAAAAGTCTCTCTTTTAGCATCACCTCTTTCTCCAAGGCTTAGGCTGTAATTTTCCAAATCATATTGCGCATGAAGTTGGTTAACTCGTCCGGTTCGTTTGCCATTTACATAGCGGCCATCCGCGCTAAACATAGCGAATTCACGATCGTGTTGTAAGGAATGAGTTCCGGTTTGAGCTTCATCCAATTCTACAAAATCGAGAGACTTAATTGGGTAAATCCGGATTTTAGAAAGTTTTATTGACTTGGTCATTGAAGAGAAATTGTAAAAGGCAATTTACCTAAAAAAGAAAAACTCTATTTGGGAGGCAAACTCATTACATGTTCCAGACTTTTACTCAAATATTCTGCTAAAAGATCCTTTTGAGATAGCAATTCTTCGGGTATTAAAACATAGTCTTTAATTACCGAACCATGAGATTTATAAATACCAGTTTGGTGCTTTTCCATAAATATTTTGCAATCGTCTTTATGAAAACGAAAGCCCAATTCTGCATTTTTATTCAGCAATGAAAACATATAACCATTGGCAGAAGTATAAGGCATAGTCTTGCCTTTTCTTTCAATATTTGGACAAAGAGCCACTATCTCATCATAAATTTTAAGTCGTTCTTGATACATCTTGGAGGATTTAATTTTCTAAAATAAGATAAAAAGGGAAATGGGGAGTGGGAGTGGGAGTGTGGAGTGCGGAGTGTGAAGGGTTTTGATCTAGCGAAATTATAAAACCCTCAGTCCTCAAGCTCAAACTCAAACTAAAAGAGAGTCTTGAGCGTGAGGGTGGAGTGTGGAGTGCGGAGTGTGAAGGGTTTTGATCTAGCGAAACTATAAAACCCTCAGTCCTCAAGCTCTCAAACTCAAACTGAAATAGAGTGTGGAGTGTGAGTGTGAGTGTGAGGGTGAAGGTTGATTTAGGGGTGGAATACTTTGAGTTTGCAGAATGGGGTGTATTGGTTTGTTTGGTTATCCTTGGATTTTAGGTAGCCTTTTTCATCATATTCAAATACAAAATGTTCATATTCTGTAACTACTTTGCAGGATGGACATTCGTCGTAGCTATCCGAATGAAAATCGTAATAATCGGATTTAAACTCTATAACTTGGTTTTTATCATTGTATTTAAAATACAGCCGCTCCCCTCCTGAACCAATTGATTCTCTATGGAAATAGATGAGGTTGCCGCGGTTATCATAAACTAAACTATCTCTTTCCAACGCAGTAATATTAAAATAATAACCTGTAATGGTGCTTAATTTTTCTCCTTCGTATTTATAAAAAACCAATTTGTCCACCATTGCCGGATAAATAAAACCCTCGTTTTCCACAGTATCTTCGTAAGACAGGAGATCTCCAATTTCATCCCATTCCTCATCATCTTCAGCAACACCTTTGTATTTTTCAATATGATTATCCAAAAGCTTGGAGAAATAAGACTTCAAATCGGGATTTAGCTCTCCATGAAAAATAACTTCATCTTCAAATTGAGCTTTTTCTATTTTATAGATTATTTGATCCTGTGGAATAACAAGGACCGGAGCTTCTAGACGAGACAGCATTTCGCCTTTTTTGGAATTGGAACCACCATCAGCCTCTGTATTCCGAGGAATAAGACTGGCATCTGTCCAGTTTTTATCTGGAGGATCCATAAACATCAAATACCGTTGAGAAAATTGATGAGGGCTAAAAACTTTTGTGTCATCCTCACAAATTACCCTTACACTATCTATTCGATTTGAGTAATCTATATACTGGTCTTTTGTAATAATTTTGACCTCCCCTTTTAGGGTCATTTTAAAACCGATGGGGTTTATTTGGGCGTTCACGTACTGAACAAATGCGAAAAGAAAAAGCAATAGATAATTCCTCATGGCGCTAGGTTTTTGGTTTGATGCTTTCGATGGATAAGGTAGGCTAATATTCTGGGTCATAGTTTTGGTTTGATTTTAAAATCAATCCCATTACCATGCCTAAATAATTGGCTCACTGGTTTTTGAATAATCCTTTGGAAATACCTTTGACTTCCTCGTCCCACATTAGGAGCAAAACCCATAAATAAAAGTTTAGCCTAAAGAATAAACTCTAACCTTTTTCTTTTTCAATCGGCTATTATCCACCTCTTTTATTAGTTGATCCACCTTGTTTTTACGAACCGCAGCAAAAGCACAATCCTGTTTCATTTCTATAACTCCAAGTTCATCGCTTTTTAGCTGGCCTTGACGGAAAAATAAGCCTGCAACATCTCCCTTTGAGATTTTATCTTTCCTTCCTCCAGAAATAAAAACTGTTTGCCAAATGGAGCTCGGTAATTCATCACCAGCTTCAATTTCTTCAACATGCATTGGTGGCAAATAATCGGGTAAAATTTCCTTT
>CAKZNE010000323.1 GCA_937129395.1 uncultured Cryomorphaceae bacterium
AGGGGCCATAGCCCCATTTGAATACCTGCCATGAACTGGAATTCTCAATTCCGCCCATCCCAGTCCGAATCATCTCACCATTGGCCAACACCACTTCCAAATTTAAAACATAGGCATTGGTAACTCCATATTTCACAGCTTTAGGTCCGCCTGCGTTTAAAGCCAAATTCCCACCTAAAAAGCAGGAGCCCCAACTGCTTGGATCTGGGGGGTAAAACAATCCTTTTTCCTTACATGCATCATGAAACACCTGATTAATTATTCCGGGTTCCACTGTGGCTTGAAGGTTTCTTTCGTCTATTTCTATTATTTTATTTAACCTTTCGGTTGATAAATTTACACCTCCGTAAACTGGTAAAGCTCCTCCAGACAATCCCGTTCTTGCTCCGCTTGCTGTAACAGGAATCATATTTTCATTGCAATATTTTAAAATAGAACTGATTTCTAAACTTGATCCAGGTTTCAAAACAATTTCCGGGGGAAATGAAAAATCTTCCGTTTCATCATGGGCGTATTTTTCCAAAGATTCTTGGTCATCAAAAAAATAGGCGTCGCCAACAATGGATTTTAAATCTGACTTATGTTTGGACTGGAGTTTTGTGAAATTCATAGAATTGTAATACTGCTCTTACAAAATAACAAAGAATTACAATAGTCCCTATCCTCAATCTTGAATTTTCGGTCAATAAATCCAGATTATGCTTGATGTATTTTCTAAAAGTTCTATTTTAGTCCGCCTTCAACAAAAAAGACAAAAATGACAAGAAAAATATTTTCCCTTTTACTGATATTTTGCATTTCACTACCAGCCTTCTCTCAAGAGAAAAAGGTGGAACTAAAAGATGTTTGGAAAAGGTATTCGTTTAATGCACAAAGCATTTCAGGATTAAATTCCATGAAAGATGGTTTGCATTATTCGGCCATAACCTCCAAAAATGGTTTGGCCATTGAAAAATACAGCTATGCTAGTGGAGAATCCGTTGGAGTTATTGTGAGTGCCAAGGAAATCAAAGAAAAAACTGGTCAGCAAATAAATTTTGACGCCTATGAATTTAGCGCCAATGAAGATAAGGTGCTTTTGGCCACTAAAACCGAATCCATTTACAGACATTCTTCCAAAAGCAATTATTTTGTTTACGATATTAAGAAGGGAAAATTAACTGCCCTAAAATCCGAAGGAAAGCAACAACTAGCCACTTTTTCTCCAACAAGAAATCAAGTGGCTTTTGTTTTTGAAAACAGAATCCATATTCAAGATTTCGACAAGGCCGACTCTGAGGTAATTAGCTTTGGGCAAGGTCAGGATGATGCATTTATCGCTGGAGCCGTGGATTGGGTATATGAGGAAGAGTTTAGTTTTCATACAGGTTTCCAATGGTCTCCAAACGGTGACTATATCGCTTATTACCAAACAGATGAAAGGGAAGTTCCCTTATTTACGATGGATATTTTTGGATCTAAATTATATCCTACAGAAGAAGAATTTAAATACCCTAAAGCGGGAGAAGCAAATTCCAAAGTAAACATCCATACTTTCAATGTTTTAAAGAAAGAAGATAAAATGTTAATGTTGGGATCTTACGAATACATTCCAAGAATTAAGTGGACACAAGCCGATGCTGAATTGATTGTTTACTCCATGAATAGACATCAAAATGAGTTAAACCTTTGGAAAATTAATGCGGCCTCAAACGAAACAGCATTGCTTTATAAAGAAACGGCTCCTTGTTATATTGAAATAAACGACGATTTGCGTTTTCTCAAGGATGGTTCCTTTATTTGGAGTAGCGAAAAGGATGGATTTAACCATTTATACCATATTAAAAAGGATGGGAAAATTAAAAAACAAATTACAAAAGGTGACTGGCCGGTAACCGAGTTTTACGGAATCGATGAAGAAACAGGAACCTTGTTTTATCAATCTGCAGAGGAATCTCCCTTAGGAAGAAATGTGTATTCCATTAAATTAAATGGACGTAAAAAGAAAATGCTTAGCACCCAAGAAGGTTGGAATGGCGCTGAGTTTAGTAATGGGATGAAATTTTACATCAACACTTTTTCTTCCAAAGACATTCCCACTATTCAAACCTTGCACAATAGTGAAGGAAGCCAACTTAGAGAAATTGTAAAAAATGAAGCCTTGCAAAAAACCATTGCCTCTTTTGCTTTGGCTACTAAGGAATTTTTCAGCTTTAAAACCGAAGAAGGCGTAGAATTAAATGGTTGGATGATGAAACCTCATGATTTTGACGAGGCTAAGGAATATCCGGTATTGATGTTTGTATATGGCGGTCCAGGATCGCAAACGGTAAAAAACCAATATGACGGATTTAACCATTTCTATTATGAATCTCTTGCGAATAAAGGTTATATCATTGTTTCTGTAGATAATAGAGGAACAGGAGCGAGAGGTAGAGATTTTAGAACGGTAACCTATAAAGAATTAGGTAAATACGAAACTCAAGATCAGATTTCAGCGGCCAAATATTTAGGCAGTCAATCTTATATTGATAAGGACAGGATTGGTATTTGGGGATGGAGCTATGGTGGATATATGAGTAGCTTATGTTTAACCAAAGGCGCGGATGTTTTTAAAATGGCAATTGCCGTAGCACCAGTGACCAATTGGAGATTTTACGACAGTATTTATACAGAAAGGTATATGCAAACTCCTAAGGAAAATGCTTCGGGATACGATAATAACTCTCCGGTAAACCATGTTTCCAAAATGAAGGGAGACTACCTTCTGGTACACGGAAGTGCGGATGATAATGTACATGTTCAAAATACAATGAGGATGATCACGGCACTAGTGGCAGCCAACAAACAGTTTGATCTTTTCATTTATCCAGATAAAAACCACGGAATCTATGGCGGGAACACACGTTTTCACCTCTATACTAAGATGACCAATTTTATTACTGAAAATCTTTAATCGGTTTTTTTAACTATTTTCGGGACTGTTCTAAAAAATGAATACTAAATAAATATCAAATAAACATGGCAAACGCTGCACAAGCACCTTCCTCGGATGAATTATGGGGACACCCAAAAGGTCTTTATGTTCTTTTCCTCACAGAAATGTGGGAACGTTTTTCCTATTATGGAATGCGTGCAATTTTAGTAATCTACATGATTGCAACAGCGACCGACGAGAACGGTCCTGGACTTGAATGGACAGAACTTGAAGCCCTTCAACTTTATGGCTGGTATGTAATGTTGGTTTATGTGGTTTCCATTCCCGGAGGGATTCTAGCTGATAAGCTGCTTGGTCAGAAAAAGACAGTTCTTGCAGGAGCCATAACATTGGTTCTTGGACATGGAACATTAGCAATTGAACAAGACTGGGCCTTTTTTGTAGGACTAGGTTTGATAATTTTAGGTGTTGGGATGTTAAAACCCAACATTTCTACAATGGTAGGAGGTCTTTATAAAAAAGGAGACATTAGGAGAGATAAAGGATTCAGCATATTTTATATTGGTATCAATTTGGGTTCCTTATTGGCGACAACTTTCGTAGGATTGGTAGTCGCTGAATGGGGTTGGCATGCTGGTTTCGGAATGGCTGGAATTGCTATGTTATTGGGTCTAATTGTTTATATCGGAGGCCAGAAATACTTAACAGAAGTTGGAAACAAACCAACTGCCGAAACTAAAAAAGATGATGTTTCCATTGGAGCATTGTATGGGAAATTGCTAAAATCCCCTTTACATCTTGGGATTTTCATTGTGCTTTTGGCCCTTTCAATTTATGCTGGATTTACCTTTGAAGGAGTGGATCATTGGGGTTATGGAGCATTATTCATTTTCTTATCCTTTGTGGTAGGAATGATGATGATGGTTTATAAAGAACTAGAATCTCAAATAGCCAAGGATCGATTTATTGTACTTCTATTGTCATTTTTAATCGTAATTGTATTCTGGGGAGCTTTTGAACAAGCAGGAGGATTAATGTCTATTTACACGGAACAAAAAACAGATAGAATCCTTTTTGGTTGGACTGTACCAACCCCAATGTTTCAAGGCCTTAATGCAGGTTTTATAACCCTATTGGCCGTTTCGGTTGCTGGTTTTTGGGCCAAACGAAAATTAAAGGGTAAAGAAGCTTCTTCAATTTTTAAAATGGCCATGGGAACCATAATTATGGGTCTTGGTTTTATCTTCATGGTTGCAGCTGTAAAAGATTACGAAAGTAATGGTAGCTCCAATATGATTTGGTTAGTATTAGCTTATTTATTCCACACCATTGGAGAGCTTTCTTCATCTCCTGTCTCTCTTTCATTTATTACTAAGCTTGCTCCTCTTAGATACGCATCTCTCATGATGGGTCTCTACTTTGCGGCTACTGGTTTAGGGGGAAAAGTAGCAGGAATTCTAGGTGAAAAATCCGATGAATTTGGAGAGTACACAATTTTTCTAGGAATTACAATCTTCACTGTTTTATTTGGGGTTTTAGTTATTGCTTTAATTAAACCATTGAAGCGATTAACCCATGGTGCGGAAGATGAAGAAAGAGATTTAAGTTTAGAAACAGAATTGGAAGGAGAGCCTAGTTAAGTTAATCTTCTTTTATGATATTAAAAAGCCCTTCCAGAAACGGAAGGGCTTTTTATTTACTCCTCATTTCCTAATCTTTTTACATGCTTATAAAAAGGATACTATCTTTGATTAACAAATTTCCAATTTTATGAAAACACTTTTCCTATCCACAGCCCTCTTACTTTCCTTTTTATGTTTCGCCCAAGAAAAAATAAATTGGATGAGCATTGAAGAAGCGGAAAAAGCCTCCAAAAAGGAACCGCGAAAAATTCTCATTGATGTGTATACAGATTGGTGTGGATGGTGCAAACGAATGGATGTGGACACTTTTCAAAAGGAAGAGATTGTGTCTTTTGTTAATGAGAATTATTATGCCGTAAAATTAGATGCTGAACAAAAAGACAGTATTGTTTTTAAAGGCAAAACATATCATTTTGTAAAAAAAGGTAGAAAGGGATACCATGAATTGGCGGCTGTTTTTTTACAGGGTCGTATGGCTTATCCGTCTATTGTATATTTAGATGAAAATTTGAATATCATCAAACCTTGGCCTGGTTATAAAGGTCCAAAAGATTTTAAGGTAATCCTCGATTATATTGTTGAAGATTATTATTTGCAAGGAACTTTCGAAGATTATATTAAGTCCCTTAACTCAAAATAATTCTAATCATTTGGCGCCAAATTTATAAACCGTTAGTCCACTTCTCAATTTAGGTTCTATATAAGTACTTTTTGGAGGCATGGTTTCATTTTCGTCTGCCACCTTTTTTAATTGTTCTATGGTTACAGGAAAAAGGGCAAAGGCAATATCAAAGCTTTTGGAATCTACCTTTTGTTTTAATCCTTCCAAACCTTCAGTCCCTGGTAAAAATCCTACCCGCTGATCGGTTTTTAAATTTTTAATTCCTAGGATTGGCTTCAGAATTAATTTGGAAAGAATTCTGGTATCTAAATGATCAATAGCATCTGCGGGATCAAAGGTTCCTGTTTTGGGTACAAGTTTATACCATTCTCCTTTGAGGTACATGCTTATTTCATGCAGTTTCCCAGGACGGTAAGCTTCTTCATGTTTTTTTTCCACTAAAAAATCCTTGTGTAAGGCTTCCAAAAGTTGATTTTGAGATAAATTATTCATCCCTTTTACCAATCTATTGAAATCATAAATTTTCATTTGTTCCTCTCCAATTAAAAAGGCCATAAAATAGGCTTGGGAAGATTCTGAATCAACGGTAGCCTTCTCCATGGCTCGATCATATAATTTGGAAGAACTGGCGCTTCTATGGTGACCATCTGCAATGTAAAGCGCTTCTTGATCTTTAAATGCAGTTTTTATTTTGGAAATATCATTGTCTTCATCAATCACCCAAAGTTGATGTAAAACCCTGTCGGTAGATGTGAATTCGTATTCTGATCTTTGGTCAATATACTTGGCGAAAATCAAATCCAACCTTAAATCGTCTTTATAGGTAAGCAAAACTGGTTCGGCGTTAAAGCCCGTGGTTTCTAAGTAATCTGTAAACATTTCCTCCCTTTGAGTTAGGGTGTTTTCATGTTTTTTAATTTTTCCACTTTGATAATCTAAAACTGAAACTGCGGAAATTATTCCAATATATTCATTCCCGTCTTTTACTTGTCTATAAAGATAAAAGCCTTCTTTTTCATCTTCACGGAAAATATCTTCTTGCTCAAAATTTTTAAAATTCTCTTTTACTTTTTTGTATTTCGCCTCCCCAAAAGGCAGTTTCCTAATATCTGCAGAGTTGATAATATGTAAAAATGTAAAAGGATTGTTTTCCAACTTTTCATCCAATTGTTCATCGGAATAAGACATATAAGATCTTGTTGCAACTAGGTAGGCCTTATCTCGTGGTGGTCTGCTTGCTTTAAATGGTTTAATACTTATCATTGGCTGAATTTAAAAAGAACAATATGCGAATTAAAATAAAGTTTTTGGATTGAATAGCTTAACATTAAAATATAAAATGAACTAAGACTTTAGTTTTGAAAAAAACTTAATACATTTAAATTTCAAAACCAGAACAATGAACTATTCACACGAAATTGAGATTGACCTTCCACGGGAGGCAGTTATTGCACTTTTTGACAATGCCGAAAACATGAAAAAATGGCAACCTGGATTAATCTCTTATGAATTTTTGGAAGGAGAACCTGGAAAAGAGGGATCCACGATGGAAATGGTATTTGAAAGAAAAAAAGGCAAGACCATGAAATTAAAGGAAACCATGCTAAAAAATAATCTACCCGATGAAATGCATACTAGTTATGAAACTAAGGGAGTTTATAATATTCAGAAAAACTATTTTAGTGAGATGAGTCCTGATAAAACTTTATGGACTTCGGAGAGTGAATTTCAAATGGAGGGAATAGGAATGAAGTTAATCGGTTTTTTAATGCCGGGAGCTTTTAAGAAACAATCTTATAAATACATGGTTCTTTTTAAAGAATTTGCAGAAAAGGAATCAAAAAAATAAATAAATGCCTGAATTAAAATTCCATACCCGTAAATGGGTAAAGCCAGAAGATTTGAATCCAAACAATACTCTTTTTGGAGGGAGTTTATTGAAATGGATAGATGAGGAATCTGTTATTTATGCCATAATACAATTGGAAAACCCGAAAGTAGTTACCAAACTTATTTCAGAAATAAACTTTATCAATGCTCCTGTAAAAGGGGACATAATAGAAATGGGAATTGTGGCAACAGAATTTGGAAGAAGCTCTATCACAATGAGGTGTGAAGTGAGAAACAAATTAACTCGGGAGGCGATACTTTCTATAGACAGACTTGTTTTTGTAAACCTTGGTGCTGATGGAAGACCAAAGCCTCATGGAAAAACAAAAATCAGTTTTGTAAAAGATAGGTTGGATGAATAAAAAAAGCCCGAATCGATGATTCGGGCTTTTTATTTTAATTAATATCTTCTCCTTTTTTAAGCTTTTCCACGGCTGCGGTCATGCTTTTCTTATTGAGTTCGTCCGGTGCGTTTTTCAGGGCCAACTCTGCATATTTAAGCGCTTTCTTATAATTCCCGTTGGCTGAATGTCCTCTTGCTAAACCAACATTAATGGGCCAAGTTTTTGGAAATCTTTTGGCATTCAATTCAAAAATTTCCAAGGCCTCCTTCTTCTTACCAGAATTAATATAGGACCGTCCTAAATTGTGAATACGAAATACGTTGGCTGAGGAATGATTAATGGCTTCCTCAATAACTTCCATAGCTTCCTTTTCCTTACCCATAGCACTTAATACAGAAGCTTTGGTAGATAAGGTTGTAAAATTTTTCTGCCCCATAAAGGAGTTATTGATGGCTTGATCTGAAAAATATAAAGCTTTATTTAAATCCAAATTATTGGAAACAAAATAGCTTGCAGCATTGTCCCAAGCTTGCCAGTTGAAACCTTTGGAGCCTTTTAATTCTTCTTCAATTTGCTTTGCATAAAGCTCCGTCATATTTGGGACGGCGATTTTAAAACCCACCTTCATTTTCTCCCATTTCAAAAAGGCTTTACATTCTGCCAATTGACGGTTTTCAAAAGAAAAATTCAACCATTCATTAAATTCAGCCGTTTGGGGTTTTACTTTTACTCTCAACACATCATTCTCTGGATTGTAAAAATAACTTCCCCAGGCATCGTAATTTTCGGAAAAAATAATGGTCCACTCATCCTTTTCCACGATCATATGTAAACCATAAGTTCCAGCTTTAATTGGCGAACCTTCAATTTCCATATCATGGGATAATTCGATGGTCGTATTTTCATTAGCACCCGCTCTCCAAGGAGATGGGTTTTCCGCTGTACTTGCACCAAAATTCAAATTATTTAAACCATAAGGAACTAATTGACCCCATATTTTCCCTTCTCGGGATTTACCGTCGAAACCAGTTACATCTGGCGAGCTGTAGTTTATGGTGACATGGCTCAATCCCATGTGTTGGGTAACGGAAGCCTTTTGATTGCCTCCACTTGGTGGTAATGTGATTTGCGCAAAAGCACCAAGGCTAATTGCCACAAGCATTAAGCTAGTAGTGATTTTTTTCATAAGTAATAAATTAGAAAGTTCTCGAGCAGATGGGCCACCGAATTTAATAAATTCTATTTAAATACCTAATTATGAATTAATAACACCGTATTGGAGGATGTCAAAATACTGGCCTTTATGAAAATGACAATCTTTAAAATGGCCTTCTTTTTCAAAACCCATTTTTTGTAATATTTTTTGTGAGGCTTTGTTTAATTCTAGAACTTGAGCAAAAAGCGAATGAAATTGAACCTCCTTCATGGCGAAATCAAAAACGAGTTGTACCGCTTTTGATCCAATTCCCTTTCCCCAAAATTCGGGTAAAAAGGAATATCCAATCTCTCCTCTTTTGGCGTTTTTATCAATCTCTTTTAAGGTTAATAATCCACAAAACTCATTTCCTTCCTTTAAGAAAACTACCCAATGCATTAGTTTTAATTCGGTTAATGCGACCATTCTCAATTCCCACCATTGATTAAATAAATGCTCTTCGTCCAATACATCCAATTGAATTCTATCTCTCAAGGTTTTATTACTCACAATGGAGTAAACCAAGGATTTATGTTCATCCAAAAGGGGTCTTAGAATGAATTCCTCCGATTCGATAGTAGGTGACTTTTTAATTAAATCTACATTCATTTATTTCTGGGCCAAAGCGGCTGTTTTTATTCTTTCTACAACACTAGGATCCAATAAAGTGGAAGTATCTCCTAAATTAGAAGTTATGGAGATCATTTTTAAGTTATTCTTGAATTGCTGAGCGGCTTCTTGCCCGCCTTTTATTTCAAAACTTAGTTCGGCATATTTTCTATATTCGGGTAGCCTTTCAGTAGACGTTTTCATTTGAAATTTTTTAGTATTAATTTAAATACAAAGCTACTAAATATTGTTGTTTAGTAGCTTAAAAAGTGAAATTTTATAGTTGTTATCACAAACTAAAAATGGAAGTTTGCTGGAAAAATTATCAGAATAATTATTTTAATACATAATTTTTTACGAAATTTAAATACCCCCTGAGCCCAGCCATACAGGGCGATTCGCTCCAAACTATCAGTAAAACGCAGGACTCCCAAAGGTTGGGGCATTCCGTTAAAA
>CAKZNE010000324.1 GCA_937129395.1 uncultured Cryomorphaceae bacterium
AATTAAACCCATCATAATCTCATCCACCACCTCAGGAATTAAACCATAAGATTCCAGCTTCTCTTTTGCTTCCTTTTGACTTCTTTCTCTATAGGCACAAAATTGCTGGACTTTTTCCTTGGCTATTTCAAGGTCATATATTTTAGTGGAATCCTTAATTGGAATCTCCTTCAAATTCATGCTCTCTCCTTAAAAGAGTTCGAAAGGCAACCACCTGAGAGCCATACCTCTCCTTGTGTTCTGCTTGCAGTTTTGGAGCAAAAACCTGTTGGTATAATTTTAAAGTTTCCATATCCTTAAATCCATATTGTATGGAATAGGTATGACCTTGATCATGATCTACCAAAACCTCAAACATGGAATTGGATAAAAACATTTTGGTGGCCATTACATCCGGAATATGAACTTCTTTCATCCATTTCAACCAATCATTATGAATGGATTCCTCCACATTTGCCGTTACATTATAGATATACATAGGTTCCTTTTTTTGAATGTGGAAAGTTAAGGTTTCGGGCTTTAAATTGGTAGGGAATTTCCGGAAAGGCCTTGACAAGTATTTCTATGCCACAGCCGATTTTTAAAAGCATAAGAAACTTATTTTTCTAGTTTTTTTTTGAATCAATTCAGGTTATCCCCTCTTAAATTTCTGAATTTTGTTCTGGCTTCGTTGGCAAAAAAACTATCTGGGTGTTCCGTAAAAAGTCTTTGATATAAATTCTTAGCTTCTTCAGATCGACTTAATTCGGACTCATAAATTCGCGCTAATCGGATCATCGCATCATCAGCTAGAATACCATCTGAAAATTGTTCGATTATTAAATTTAAATCTTCTGAAGCCAAAGCAAATTCTCCTTTAGTTGCCAATATTTCAGATTTTAAAAGCAACACATTATCTTGAATTGTATGTTCTGCAAAATCCTTTTGAATCCCATTTAAAATATAAAGTGATGAATCGAGCTTTCCTTGATAATTCATTAAATCTGCTTTTGCGAAAAGACCCATGGCAACCATTGTACTGTCCAAAACAACATTATCATTTATTAGCAGAGAATAATGCATGGCATCGTTTGCAATAAGTTTAGAAGTAGAGGCTTTTAAGGCATCAAAAATCCCTTGTGCCCATTGGAAATCACCAACATAGTAGGCCGCTTTTGCCCTTTTAAATTTTGCCATCTGACCAATTGGTGAATTTTCGAATTCCTTTTCAGCTTGGCCATAATATAAAATCGCATCCCATCTTTCACCAGAATAAAGAAGAATATCTCCCAACTCAATTTTTGCCCGGGCTCCATCATCCTTTAAAATATAACCTGTTTTAAGAAGTCCTTTTAAAATCACAATAGAAGAATCGATTTCTCCTAATCGAAAGGCCATAAAATGCGCTAAATCAATAGTCAATTGCCCCATTTCCGGAAATCCTACCAATTCCTTTCTGGTCTCAAAGTATTCTTGTTTTAGGTCCAACCATGAATATTTCAAACCCTTTTTTCCT
The DNA here is from genome assembly GCA_937129395.1 of uncultured Cryomorphaceae bacterium. GTDB lineage: Bacteria > Bacteroidota > Bacteroidia > Flavobacteriales > Schleiferiaceae > CAKZNE01. The sequence goes on from CAKZNE010000324.1 coordinate 1,496, forward strand.
TTTTCCAAAGCCATTCGTCTTGCGTCCAATCGAGCAACAAGGGCATCTTCATAAAACGGACTTTCATCCCCTGCTTTTAAAATATAGTCGAATACCTTTTCTGCCAATCTATAATCTTCATTATTATTTGCAATTCGCCCTAGGTAAAACAATTCAGATTTATTTCCATTTCCTCTTTTATCCAAAGCCTTTAATTGAGTAAAAGCTCCCGAAAAATTCTCCTCTTGAATATAAACGTGGATCAAAAGATCATTTAAGGTTGAAGGACCACCACCTTGGATTTCCGTAATTAAAAGTTGTTTTAGAAAATCCGTATGAATTTGATCAAATCCTGCTATTCCCTGACTGATCAGATTCTTTACTGAATTGAGGTAATTTGGTGTTCTCATTAACATGGAAACATACATTTCGTACATTTTATTTACCTGCCCCAGTTCGCCATAAAGTTGTGCTCTTTGGTAATCGAAATTATATTTTGGGTTAATTTGTTGAGCCAAATCATAAACGTCCAGAGCCATTTGAGGGTAGCCCTTTTTTTGTAAAGCTGTAGCACCTGCGAAAGCAAAACTTGGATTAGATCGAATTTTAGATTGCATTTCTTTAAAAGCCTTGGAGGCCCCCCTTTCATCCCCTTGAAGGTTGAAAATATAAATCTTATCCGTAAAAAGTTCCATTTTATTTAACCGGCTATTGCGGATGAAATTGCTATTTAAATTCTCTGCCTCTTGGTAGTTTTTTAATGCCAAATAACTACTTAGCAAAGTTTGATATAATAAGTTTGTTTTTTGATTGGAAGCCAGTGGGGCCAAGTATTTAATGGCTTTTTCATATTCGCCATCATTATAGTATCCTACTCCAATATTAAGATCGTTTTGAGCTTCCATTTTAGGAATAGAAACAAGAAAAAGTACAATTAGAAAAAGGCCTCGAAGGTGGATCATCATGATTCCTTAAATATATAATTTAATCCCCAAACTGATGAGCATAAACCAGTAGAATACACGAAACAAACGCTTTGGTGAAATCAAAATTATTTATCGAAAAAAAAGAATGGAAATACGAAATTCTATAGCGACTTTAAAGAGTCTGCAATTCTATACATTTCATCTTTAACACCTTCCCATTCTGCGAAACTCAATTTCACCTTTGGCTCATATTTGTTCAGTAAAAATGAAATCCGATCCACGGCTTCAAATTCGTGCCCAAGATATTTGCCAGCATCCTCTTTACTCAGTTTTTCATCCTTTAAGCTATTTTTAAAGGTTTCCAGCTGATCTCTAGAATATTCCATTTCTTTATGGATATCCTTTTTAGCGGCCAAGAATTTAGAAAGGTTTCTTTGTACAGAATAAAGCGGTCCTATTTTGTTAACCCAAAAATTTCTGTTTGTAGAATCTGGATAATTAGCACTTAGGTAATTTCTCAGCTCAGAAGATTCCTTTGCTATTTTTTCCGTTTTCTCGAGATCCATTCCAGCTAACTTTTCGCTAAGAGTATCGAGTACTGAGATCAAAGAATCACTGCTTGATATTTCGGATTTGAAGGGGTGATTGGATGTACAAGACACAAGACAAACCAACACAAGAAGAGCTATTAGATTTTTCATATTTTATCAAAACCAGTATAAGGGATTAAAACTTCTGGGATACGGATACCGTCTTCCATTTGATTATTCTCCAATAAGGCAGCCAGCACTCTAGGTAAAGCCAAAGAAGAACCATTTAAAGTATGGCAAAGATGTGTTTTATTATCCTCTCCTCTATATCTCAATTTCAATCTATTGCTCTGGTAAGTCTCAAAATTTGAAACTGAACTTACTTCCAGCCATCTTTCTTGTGCAGCACTCCAAACCTCAAAATCATAAGTAATGGCAGCGGTGAAACCCATATCTCCTCCACATAATCTTAGAATCCTGTAGTGAAGCCCTAACTTCTCCAATAAGCCTTCAATATGTTTTACCATTTGGGCCAACAAGTCATAGGATTTATCGGGGTGTGCAACATTTACAATTTCCACTTTATCAAATTGATGCAAACGATTTAAACCTCTAACATCTTTACCATAACTACCCGCTTCCCTTCTAAAACAAGGAGTATAAGCAGTACATTGAATTGGCAAATCCTCAAGCTTTACAATCTCATCTCTAAAAAAATTAGTTACAGGAACTTCAGCTGTTGGAATGGCATAAAGGTTATCGTCTTGCATATGGTACATCTGCCCTTCTTTATCCGGCAATTGACCTGTTCCATACCCAGATTCTTCATTTACAAAATGCGGTGGTTGATATTCTTTATAACCTGCTTTACAATTTTCATCAAGGAAAAAATTGATCATGGCTCTTTGAAGGCGTGCTCCTTTTCCTTTATATACAGGAAAACCAGCACCACTAATTTTTACGCCTAATTCAAAATCAATTAGATCATATTGATCCGCTAAATCCCAATGAGCCTTGTTATTTTCTCCTAGGTTTGGTTTTTCACCTACAATTTTTACCTCTTCATTTTCTGCCTCAGAATTTCCAGCTCTTACCTTTTCATTCGGCACATTTGGAACCGCCCACAAGGCCTGTTGCAAATTGTCTTTTATTTCTTGTTGAAGGTGATCCAGGTCCTTACTTTTTGACTTTAAAACAGAAGTTTTCTCCTTCAGTAAGTTCGCTTCATCCCTTTTTCCTTCCTTATAAAGAAGACCAATGCTTTTACTAATATTATTAGATTCAGCAAGGATGGCATCCAATTCGGTTTGATTGGATCTTCTTTTTTCATCAAGTTCCAAAATGGTATTGATTAGCTCTGTGGCGTCAATTTTTCTTTTGGATAAAGCATCAATCGCTTCTTTTTTATGATCTCTTAGGTAATGAAGTTCAAGCATTATTTTGGGCTATTAAGCTACTAGGTAAAAACAAGAAAAGCCCTTCCGTAAATTGATACGAAAAGGCTTTTCAAAATAAATTATACGTATCAGGCTTCGTAAGGAACTACCGATACAAAAGATTTGTTGTCTCTTTTCTTTTTGAAAGCAACAGTTCCGTCGATCATAGCAAAAAGAGTATGGTCTTTACCCATTCCTACATTTTCACCAGGATTGTGACGAGTACCACGCTGACGCACGATAATGTTACCGGCGATAGCGCCTTGTCCACCGAAAATTTTCACACCTAAGCGTTTACTTTCCGATTCTCTTCCGTTCTTGGAGCTACCAACTCCTTTCTTATGTGCCATCTTTTAAAATGTTTTATTAAAAAATATTATTCTGCGGATGCGTCCTTAGGCGCTTCTGCTTTTTTAGTTGCTTTTTTAGGAGCGGCGGCTTTCTCAGCTTTTGGTGCTGCTTCTTTTACTTCAGCTTTTTTGGCTGGGGCTTTTTTAGCAGCAGCTTTTCCGATTCCTTCAATTACGATCAAAGAAATATATTGTCTGTGACCATTTTTTACACGGTAACCTTTTCTTCTTTTCTTTTTGAAGACAATCTCTTTGTCTGCTTTCAGGTGAGATACAATAGTTGCATCAACTTTAATACCTGCTATAACCGGGGCGCCAACTTCTACTTTACCATTATCATCAGTTAAAAGAACCTTGTCAAAAGACATTTTAGATCCTTCTTCACCGGATAAACGGTTAACATAGACTTGCTGGTCTTTCTGTACTTTGTACTGGTGCCCTGCTATCTCTACAATTGCGTACATAATCCGTTAAAATTTTGGGCTGCAAATGTAATAAAGATTTTTATTTCTAACTAGGGTTTTTCTAATTATAAGCATCAGAAACTCACTCCTTTTCACAAAATTAACGTTTGTTGTATATAATTGTATAATAATGAAAAGGTATTTTATACTTTTGGGCTCTGCTTATTGAATTTGATTCAAAATAAAATCTAAAACACGAATATGAAAAAGTATTTTGCTGCTGCTTTGTTAGCAGGGCTAACTATTTCTCTCAGCGCCCAAACCAAAATCAAGTTTACGGAATACGATCTTGAAAATGGTTTGCATGTAATCCTTCACGAGGATCATGCCACACCTATCGTCACTGTTTCAGTGCTTTACCATGTAGGTTCAAAAAATGAAAAAGAAGGTAGAACTGGTTTCGCACACTTTTTTGAACACCTAATGTTTGAAGGTTCTCCTAATATTGATAGAGGTGAATACATGAAAATTGTTCAAAATAATGGTGGCCAATTAAATGCCAATACTTCTTTTGATCGCACCTTTTATTACGAACTACTTCCCTCCAACCAATTGGAATTGGGATTGTGGCTGGAAAGCGAAAGAATGCTCCAAGCAACTGTAGATAATAAAGGTGTAGAAACTCAAAGAGAGGTTGTAAAAGAAGAAAAAAGACTGCGTATCGACAACCAACCTTATATGTCCTTCCAAGGCGAAATGTTCAGCAAAGCTTATGCTGGCCATCCTTATGAGCACATTCCTATTGGTTCTATGGAAGATTTGAACGCCGCAGAAATTGCAGATTTCAAAGATTTTTACGAAACCTTTTACGCGCCAAACAACGCCACCCTTTCTATTGCTGGTGATATTGACGTTGAGCAAACTAAAGAATGGATTGAAATGTATTTTGGTCCTATTAAAAAAGGGACAAATGAAATCCCAAGACCTCAAACCAATGAGGAGCTTTTAGGAACTCAGATTGTAGACACAGTTTATGATAATATTCAATTACCTGGAGTTTTTATTGGCTATAGAATGCCAAAACAAGGAACGAAAGATGCTTATGCACTTGAAATGGTTACAACAGTTTTATCTCGAGGACAAAGTTCTAGATTTTACAAAAAACTAGTTGACGAGGATCAATTGGGTATCGCTGTTCAAGCATTTCCTTTTTCTTTGGAAAATGGTGGCCTTTTTATCACTTTAGGAATCGCCAATATGGGTGTAGAGCTGGATAAATTAATGACAGGTATTGATGAGCAAATTGAAATGGTAAGAACAGATTTGATTTCTGAGAAGGAATACCAAAAAGTTCAAAACCAATTGGAAAGCTCCTTTGTTTCAAGTAATTCTACAATGGCAGGTATTGCAGAAAGCTTGGCCAACTACCATGTTTATTTTGGTGATGCCAATCTTATCAATACTGAAATTGAAAAATACAGAGAGGTAACAAGAGAAGATTTAAAAAGGGTGGCTGACAAATACCTTTCCAAGGATAACAGAGTGGTATTGTATTACTTACCTAAAAAATAATTAGACCATATTTCAATATAGAAAACAATGAAAAAGATTTTTTCAATACTACTTACCCTAATGATCAGTGTGTCATTTGCTCAAGTAGACCGATCAAAACAACCAGAACCTGGCCCATCACCAACCCCTGATTTTGGGAAATACAAACTTTATGAACTTAAAAATGGGCTTAAGCTTATTGTAGTTCAAAACGATAAACTCCCAAGGGTTACCATGAATTTGGTAATTGATAGAGACCCAATTTTTGAAGGAGACAAAGCAGGTTACGTTAGCCTAGCTGGAGAAATGCTTCGCCAAGGAACTACCAATCTTGCAAAAGCCGATTTGGATGAAAAGGTTGACTTTATGGGAGCCAATATCGGCACCTCATCGAGCAATGTTTTCACCTCTGGTTTAAGTAAATATTCCGAAGAGTTAATGGCCTTATTAGCTGATGTTGCCATGAACCCAGCCTTTCCAGATTCGGAATTTGAAAAGCTTAAAACCCAAACTATTTCTGGTTTAGAATCCAATAAGGACAACCCAGAAGCTGTTGCTGGTCAAGTTTTTAATTCTGTTTTATTTGGAAAAGATCACCCTTACGGTGAAAGCCCTTCTGTATCTACAGTGGAAAATGTAAGCCTTGACGATTGCAAGGCCTATTATAAAAAGTATTGGACTCCTAATAATGCTTATATCGCAATTGTAGGAAATATCAAACCTAGGGCTGCAAAAAAATTGGCCAAGAAATATTTTGGGGCATGGGAAATGGGTACTAAAACCACAAACAGCTTTAAGGCACCTGCTAGTCATAAAAAAATGGAAGTTGCCTTTGTTCATAAAGAATCTGCAGTACAGTCAGTTATTAATTTAGGAAATACAATTGACCTAAAACCTGGACATCCTGATATTATAAAACTGAGACTGGCAAACCAAATTTTAGGGGTTGGTAGTTTAGGAAGACTTTTTCAAAACATCAGAGAAGATAAAGCCTATACTTACGGTGCTTATTCACAATACAATAGCGACAAATTAGCGGGTTCATTTAGCGCAAGTGCCAGTGTAAGAAATGAAGTTACCGATAGCGCCATTGTGGAATTCCTAAAAGAATTTGACCGAATCCGAAACGAACCCGTAACTGACGAAGAACTTAAAGGTGCCAAACAATTTATTAAAGGTAGTTTTGGTAGATCACTAGAAAGTCCACAAACCGTAGCAAGTTTTGCTCTAAATATTCAGAGACATGGTCTTGATGAAGATTATTATAAAAACTATTTGAACGAACTGGACAAGGTGACAAAGGAGGACATTATGGCTATGGCCAAAAAATATATCCTTCCTAAAAACATGGTTCTTACTATTGTTGGTAAAGCTAGCGACGTTTCTGCGAGCTTAGAACAGTTTGGTGAAATTAAATACTATGATGAAGAGGGAAATATTACAGAAAAACCGAGCATTCCTCTTACTCCTGGTGTAACGGCACAAATGGTTTTGGATAATTACATTAAAGCTTTAGGCGGAAATGAAAATATTGCTAAACTTAAGGACCTTGCTATCGACTTTAAAGTAACGGTTCCTGGAGCTCCGGCTGGTTTTACAGGTATTAGATACAAAAAAGGAAATAACAAATATAAATTTGTAATGGCCATGGGTGAAATGGTGCTTCAAGAGCAAATTTTTGATGGCAACAAAGGCTTTTTAAATAGCCCACAAGGAAGTACAGTTCAGGAAGGAGATGAGGCGAAGGACTTAAAAAACTCAGCCCTATTTGTGCCTGAAATGGATTATTCGAATCCAGAACTTTATACCATAACGCTAAATAGAATGTCCATGGTAGAAGGTGAAAAGGCATTTGTTTTGGAAGTTAAAGAGAAGGACGGAGATAATTTTTCCGTTTATTTTTCTGAAAAATCGGGCTTTAAAATTAAATTCGAGCAAATTGAAGACACACCTCAAGGACCTGTTCCAACAATCGTATTATATGCGGATTACAAAGAATATATGGGTGTAAAAATCCCAGGTACTGAGACTTTAGTTTTAGGACCTCAAAAAATAACTTTGACAGCGGTAAACGTGAAGGTGAACGAGGGAATTTCTAATGCCGAGTTTATTATTAAATAAGTCGGAAAGGAAATATAGAATTTAAGGAGAGGCCATTTTTGGCCTCTTTTTTTGTTTATACCTCAGCCTTTTCTTTTTGGGCTTTAATCCGATCACCAATACTTCCCCTTTTATTTACAAGGTAAACACCAAGCAAAATGGTAAGCATTCCTAATGCATGTTGAATTCCAACATCTTCCTTATCAAATATACCCCAAAGCAGAGCTACAATGGGAATAGCATAGGTTACAGAAGCCGCAAAGATGGAACCCGAATTTTTGATCAAATAATTGAATAATATTACAGCAACACTAGAACCCACAACCCCTAAAATTAAAACATAAGACAAGCTCTCCCAGGCTATTTCGTCGGTCGCCATTATTTCAAAAAAGTCTGTAAACAAAACATAAACAATGGCCGGAATTCCACAAAACATTAGGCTCAATAAAGTAATGGCCATGGATCCCAAATCCTTTAACCTACTATTTATAGTATTGATGGAAATAGCATAGCAAATAGTGGCCAAAACAGGATAAGAACCATATTTCAAGGTTTCTGGATCAATTTTTAAACCAGGCATTAATAACCAAACTGCTCCAGCCAAACCTAAAACAATACCCAATATTCCTATCCATTTAATTCTCAATCGAAACCAAACCAGCCCTATAATTAAAGTGAACATAGGAACCAATGAGTTTAGAATCCCTACAAGCGAACTATCTATTTTACTTACCGCTAATGGAAACAGTAAATAAGGCAGTCCATTTCCAAAAATCCCAACAATAAATAGAGGGAACCAATTATTTTTGTTCAGAAATTTAAAGTATTTAAAACCAATAAGGACCGTAAAAAGAAAGGCTAATGAAATTCGAATCATTCCAATTTGAGAGTAGGAAAAAGAATGCAATCCCATCTTCATTAATTTAAAAGAACTACCCCAAATGATAGCCAGCAGGATAAAAAGCACCCATGCCATTAAACTTTTGTTGGAAGATTTCATTTTCATCTAATACATTTTTTTAGCACTGGCAATTTAACCTAAGCAATTTTGGAAAAATCATTCTTTTCTGCTGCCCCACAAAATTTTATTAACGGATTATTTAGGATGATTCTACCAATGAAAATTAGCCTACAAGAACTAAGTTTGCAGTATTATGAAATGGTTTAGCAAACTAGCCAGGATAGAACTGGTTTTAATTTATTTGGTAATAATTGCCGGAAGCGTTGTTCGAATGACTGGCTCAGGAATGGGCTGTCCGGATTGGCCGAAATGCTTTGGTTACCTAATCCCTCCTACTGAAAGATCCCAGTTGGAATGGCATCCAGACACTGAATTTAAAAAAGGGCAAATCATAATTGTCGATGAAAGTTTAAGGGTAGCCTCCTCGGATTTCACCACAGCAAACAGTTATTCAGAAACCAACTGGCAACTTTACACCAAACATGACTATGCCATTTTCAACCCATTTCATACCTGGACAGAATACATAAATCGATTATTTGGGGCTCTTTCTGGAATCCCTATGTTCTTGCTTTTTGTTTTATCCTTGTTTTATTTAAAAAAGGATTGGAAACTTTTTATCCTCTCTTTCTTTGGATTTTTCATGCTCGCTTTTGAGGCTTGGCTGGGAAAACTTGTGGTAGATGGAAACCTAATTCCAGGAAGTATTACCATTCACATGATGGGCGCTTTGTTAATTGTAGCCATTCTATGTTTGATCCTGATTCGCAGCAGCCCAAGTATAATTTCAAAAAAAACCAGCCTAATTTCCTTCAAGTGGATTTTGGCCTTTTCCCTTTTCCTTACCCTTGTTCAAATTGTAATTGGCACCCAAATACGAGAACAGGTGGATGGTTTTAACCACAATGGGATTGAAAGAGCAGAATGGGTTGCCGGGCTGGATTGGAAGTTTTATTTCCATCGCAGTTTTTCGATTGCAATTGTTTTAATGAATGTTTGGATTTGGAATTTTAACCGTAAACATAGCATGGGCTTTAAATATTTCAATTGGATATTAATAATCATCGCTATTGAAATTCTTTTGGGAGTTCTTTTAAATTATTTTGAAATGCCCAAATTCGCCCAACCAAGCCATTTATTATTGGGAACATTTTTATTTGGATTGCAATTCTATGCACTTGCCAAATTGTTTTCTTCTGAAGCCTTGAGGAAAAACACCCAGATAATTTAGAAATTAGTCCTACATTTCTAAACTAATATTTTTTTATCGGCGTTTTCCGTAGGAATTTCCTGAGTTATTTTTTAAATAATTAAATAAGATGAGCATCCTTTTACCCCAAATTCAAAGCCCATTAAGATTTAAGTTTTTGGGCCTAATCCTAATATTTTGCCTTTTAATCCCAAAAGTAGAGGCCCAAAAAACCGAACTTGTTTGGCTAACGAATTTGGAAGAGGCCCAGGCTCAAGCAAAAAAAGAAGGGAAATTGATATTATTAAATTTCTCTGGATCGGATTGGTGTAGCAACTGCAAAAGACTGCATAAAACTTTATTTGAAAGTCCTGAATTTGACGCCTACGCATCAAAAAACTTAATTCTTCTGAATCTCGATTTTCCAGCCAAGAAAAAGAACCGTTTACCAAAGGAACAAAGAGAATACAACGATAAGTTGGCAGAGAAATACAATAAAAAAGGAGTTTTTCCTCAGGTCTTTATTTTAGATTCGGAAGGTAAGATTGTTGGGATTTTGGAATACCCACAAAAGGATGCACAAACCTATATCAATACCTTAAAAACCATAAAGGTTAAATGATAAGAATCAGCCTTATTCTTCTAATTCTAAGCTTAAGCTTGGGAGCAAAAAGCCAAAATCAATTTTCTTTTTCTAAAGACACCATTTTAATGGGATCTTCTTTCACTTTCACTGCATTGGCCCAGAAACCCGCCCAAGCCGAAAAAGCAGTAAACGAAGGAATTAAGGAAGTAATTCGAATCGAAAAGCTTATTTCCTCTTGGGATCCAAACTCTCAAACATCAGCCATAAACTCCTTCGCTGGTTTAGCACCGGTAATTGTGGATGATGAATTGTTTAACCTCATCGAAAGATCCATCAAGATTTCTAAAATTTCAAAGGGCTATTTTGATATTAGTTTCGCTTCCATGGACAAGGTTTGGGAATTTAAAAATCAAGAATTAAAAACCCTACCAACCGAAAAGGAAATTGAAAACTCCGTTGCAAAAATTGACTTTAACAAAATCATCCTAAATAAAAAAGACAAAACTGTTTACCTCAAAGAACAAGGGATGAAAATTGGCTTTGGAGCAATTGGAAAAGGCTATGCTGCTGACTGTGCGAAAAGAAAAATGGTGAAATACGAGGCCAAATCTGGGGTGGTGAATGCCGGTGGTGACATTTTAGCTTGGGGAAAGCAGGAAGCTGGAAAACCATGGTCAATCGCCATTGCAAAACCCGATGATAAAAAGTCCGTTTTGGCATGGTTGGAAATAAGTGATATGGCTATTGTTACCTCTGGAAATTATGAGAAATTTTTTCTTCACAATGGAAAACGATATTGTCATATTATTGATCCGAAAACAGGCTGGCCTATAAGCGGAATTAAAAGTGTAACCATTATCAGCAAAACAGCAGAACTCAGTGATGCGCTAGCCACCACCACATTTATTCTTGGTCCGGATGAGGGCATGGACTTTATTAACCACTTGGATGGCGTTGAGGCCATTATTGTAAACGACAAGGATCAAATAAGTTATTCCACTAATTTAGCGAGTAAGTATTTCCAGAAACGCCTATGAAAATATTCAACCTTAAAACTATTTCAATTTTTCTTTTCCTTTTAATTTTCGCAATGATGAGTTCTTGTGTAAGTGTAAAAGAGTACCAGAAAATGTACATCAATGACAAGGATATGTTATTGGCAGACAAGAATATAGAATTATTTGAACAAGGATTTCAAACCTACCGAGAAGCTGCTTCTGGCGGAAATGGTGGAAAAACAGGAGGAGGATGTGGATGCAACTAAATAAAATAAAATGCCTTATTATTTTTGCTCTTTTGGGACAAATAGCAATCGCCCAAAATACGGCCAGTAAAAGCAAAGTTAATCTAGAGGATATAGAAGTCTCTTTTTTAACTAGTTATTACCAACAAGATGGAGAGAATTCTCCTGTAACTGGCGGAACAGGAACAGAGTTTCTCACCAATATAGCACCAGCACTTTTAGTAAATGTGCCAATTGATAGTGTACACAGTATATCCCTTTATGGAGGAGTTGACTTTTACACATCTGCTTCATCAGATAATATTGACAATCCCTATTTGGCAGATCATGTTTCCAGCGCCTCATCAAGTGATGTTAGAGGATACGCCACCCTTACCTATAAAAACAAAAATAAAAGGAAGGGCATCACCAAAGGAATTATAGCTGGCTTTTCTGCTGAATATGATGTGAAATCTGGATCCATTGGAGGCCTATACAACCTAAATTCCAAAGACAATAACCGTGAATTAGGAATAAAAGCCGTTTATTATTTTGATAATTGGCAATTAATTTTTCCAACAGAATTAAGAGGAATGTCAAGCACCACCTTGGAAACAAATATTAGACATTCCATGAATTTATCCCTTACGGGTAGTAGTGTCATTAACAAAAGGCTCGCTTTGTCATTAACTTCAGATTTTGTTTACCAAACAGGATTATTGTCTACTCCTTTTCATAGAGTTTATTTTGCTGGACAAAGTCTAGACCCTTTTGCCCTCACTATTGCCCCCTCCCTTGCGAATTTGGAGAAATTACCGAGTTCAAGGGTGAAAATTCCCGTTGGTCTTCGATTAAATTTATTCCCTTCGGATTATTTTATTATAAGATCTTATTACCGCTATTATTGGGATAATTGGAATGTACAAGGTCATACAGCTAAGCTTGAAATTCCTATTAAATTAAGTGAATCCTTAAGATTGAATCCTTTTTACCGCTATCACCGACAATCGAAGGCGCAATATTTTGCTCCTATTTTCCAACATGCCAACACAGAAGAATTTTATACCTCAGATTTTGATTTGTCGGGATTTAGTAGCAATCAATTTGGAGCGGGACTAGACATTAGTCCTTTGTTTGGGATTGCTCGTTATCGGAGCCCTCTTAACCGTGACAAGGCGGGAATGTTAAAAAACATTGAATTGCGCTATGCTTATTATATAAGATCCCCTTTGGATGGTGGTGAGGATGGAAAATTAAATGCGGGGATATTCAGCTTAGCTTTAAACTTTACAATTCCCCAATAGAACTACTCATTTTCTTCATATAGAATATCCATAGCTTTAAAGGAGTCATTGAGATTGACTTGTAATTTTACACTTGTAAAGCTTAAACCGGATAAAATATTGTTCACATTCTCGTCCAGCAAATAAACCCTAATGCCTTCAGATTCTAAACGGGTTTTAAGAATATAAGATTCATTTACATTATGAAACTCAGCTATGGTGACTAATTCTGCCATTTCAGACTTTCTATTAACTCTTTGGTTTCGCCCATCATAAACTCGTTTAATGGTCTGAGAGAATCCGCATTAGGAGAGGCATAGAAATAAACTACCCCTCTTAAAAAGTGACTGCTACTATCTGTCACAAAAAACTGAGTATTTGTGGCTGCGTCTCCAGCGATTTTAAAAATCATTCCATGAACATCATTCTCTGGAATACTTACCAAAATGTCATCAATGCCATCTGCTTTGCGGGTGTTATCCACCGCCACCTTGGGCTTGGCAGCCATGGCTTCAGCCTGGCCAATGCCAGTCGCTACCACGGTCACACGAATTTCATCACCCAATTCCGGATCAATAACCGTGCCAACTACAACCGTCGCATCTTCAGACGCGAATTCTTCGATGGTATCACCCACCTGAGTGAACTCATCCAGCCCCAGGTCGACGCCGGCCGAAATGTTGACCAGGATACCTTTGGCACCATGCAGATCGACGTCTTCAAGCAGCGGGCTGCGAATCGCCGCTTCGGCCGCTTCTCGTGCACGGTTTTCGCCGGTGGCACGTGCGGTACCCATCATCGCCATGCCCATTTCAGACATAACCGTTTTAACGTCGGCAAAG